>CANGZU010000005.1 GCA_947458785.1 Ignavibacteria bacterium | reverse complement strand
AAGGAAGCACAGCGCATCGTCCTGATGGCCATTCAGCGCACGGCATCCGACCACTGCGTTGAGTCGACAGTATCTGTTGTGAACCTGCAATCAGAAGAAATGAAGGGGCGTATCATTGGCCGCGAAGGACGCAACATTCGTGCGTTCGAGGCAGCTACTGGTATTGACCTCATCATCGATGATACTCCAGAGGCAGTTGTTATCTCTGGCTTTGATCCGTTCCGCCGTGAAGTTGCACGAGTTTCACTCGAGCGCCTCATGGGCGATGGACGTATCCACCCGGCACGTATCGAAGAGGTTGTTGAAAAGGTTCGCAAGGAACTCGAAGAAGAGATCGTTCGTGTTGGCGAGAACGCCCTCATGGAGCTTGGTATTCACAACATCCATCCAGAGATGGTCCGCTATATCGGCCGTATGAAGTATCGTTCTTCGTACGGACAGAACCTGTTGGCGCACTCGATCGAGGTTGGATTCTTGACCGGTATCATGGCTAACGAACTTGGCCTTGATGTGAGCCTTGCCAAGCGCGCAGGCTTGCTGCACGACATTGGTAAGGTGATTGACCGCGAACTGGAAGGCCCACACGCATTGCTGGGTATGGATCTCGTCAAGAAGTACAAAGAGCATCCGCTCGTTGTGAATGCCGTTGGTGCTCACCACGACGATATCGAAATGGAATCACCCATCGCTGTTCTCGTACAGGCGGCCGACTCCATCAGCGGTGCGCGCCCGGGCGCACGCCGCGAGTCGCTCGAGAACTACATCAAGCGTTTGCAGCAGCTCGAAGAGATTGCAACATCATTTGATGGTGTTACAAAGACCTTCGCAATCCAAGCAGGACGGGAAGTTCGCGTGATCATCGAGCCAGATCGTATTGATGACTTGCGTGCAGACCAGCTCGCTAACGACATCGCCGGACGTATTGAATCTGAAATGGAATATCCAGGTCAGATCAGAGTAACGGTAGTCCGCGAGCGCAGGTCGGTGGCGATTGCGAAATAATTATGGGCACGATATCAAGGGGCACGATATATCGTGCCCGTGATATCGTGCCCGTGATAACGCCCCAGGATACGCAGAATCAATCAATCGCATTAATGATTTCGGCCCAGTAAGCCCCTTCAGTGAGGGATACTGGGTCGATTCGTTCTAGGGCACGCTCAAGCTTCGTTACAGCTTCATCGAGGTTGTCGTTGTCCGACTCCTCGAATGCGCGCCATGCCTCAAGGCACAGGACGAAGTGTGCAACGCTTGAGTTCACAAACTGCTGGGCGTAGTAGCCCCATTCACGATCGAGGAGCACGATTGCGCAATCAGCGCGCTCGTCAATGCAGACTGCATCGCCGTCTTCCGTAGATGCGATCTTCCAGAATGTTGCGAAGAAGTCTTCAGAGGCAGATGCGTCTTCTTCGTCGGACGACAGCTCAAGATCGTTGATGAACTTCGTTGGAGGGTTTACAAACGTAAGTTCGGGTTCGGCATGCTCGGGAAGGCCAGCTTTTGTGAGCATGTCGATCGTAGCCTTGGGTGCAAGCATATCGGCTACAGCATCGGCGCTGCATGGCTGGAGTGCTGCTCCGGACCATGATCGTGCTACTACTTGGGGAGCTGGCACTGGTGGGGTAGGGATGTCCGTGGCAATGGCGCGCAGGAACAGGGCCGACGAAAGCGTCATGTGAGCCAGGTAGACCGAATCGATCAGATCGGTATTCTCTTCATCCTGCTCGAGTCCCTCAGCGGCTTCATCACGGATGGTGATGAGGAGGTCTATCTGTTCGTCGTCAAGTTGCGCAAGGCGCTCTGGGTCTTCAAGTATTTCTGGTAGACCTAATTCGAGGAGACGCGTATCCATGATGGTGCTTTCAAATGTTCAGTGTAAAAGTCTGTGAAGTAGCAAGACGCAAGCTACGAAGCGTGTCTTACGCTCAATACATAACGAGAATCAGAACGCCTACCACGCTGATAAGCGCACCGATAACAGCTCGCGGCCTAAGTGGCTCTTTATAGACCATTCGGGCGATGATCATCACCACGAATGGTACGAGTGAGAAGATTGTCTGAGCAATCGCTGCGGGCAATTGCTGCGCGGCTAGGAGAGAGAGTGTAACGCCGATCACCGGACCTGAGAGTGCCCCTAGGAGCATGGCGTTGCGTGATGATGTCTCTGCAAAGGCTTCGCGCAAGGGGCGATGTGGCGCACGACGAAGCATATCCAGTAGATACGTAGCAGCAAACCCTACACTCATGCGCAAGAACGTTGCATGAAATGGCTGGATAAGGGGCTGGTGGTCTGCAGACATCATCCCATTCTTTGCCAGTACAAGTCCAACACCTTGGCAAACTGCACCACCGATGGCAAGCATCACTCCTAACGTGAATGATCCATAACCCTCTTTCGCAACGTCGTGTTGTTCCTGACGTGAATATGTGGCAACGATCACACCAACAAGAGTAACGGTGATTCCAGCTATATCGATGATCGAAATGTGCTCATCGAGCAGGAGGAGTCCACTCGCAGCTGCAGCTGCCGGCGCGAGCGTTCCAATCACACTCTGACGACGGGCTCCCAAAATGCGCAGCGACGTAAAGCCGAACAGATCGCCAATGGTAAGTCCTACAATTCCGCTAAGTCCTAACCAGAACCATGCATGGAACGATGTTGATGTTACCACCACCCATGGCCATATGCCCCCTGTGATGCTCGCCAATGCAAGAGTAGCCCATACTGCCAGCAGTAGTCGCGCACGATTGAGCAGTCCCGGATCGATGATTCGAGATGCTCGAAGAAACGCATATGTACCAACGCTCCATGAGAGAAGCGTGCCGGTAGCGGCAAGAAAACCGAGGAGCATAACTAAAGAGTGGAGAGTGGAGAGTCGAGAGTGGAGAGTGGAGAGTGGGGGCGAGCCCAAAAGAAATGGGCGCCGAAGCGCCCATAACCCTATTTATTCTTCTTTTTGTGACGGTTCTTACGAAGCCGCTTCTTGCGCTTGTGCGTTGCCATTTTATGACGCTTGCGCTTTTTTCCGCATGGCATAGTGTTCCTCGAGGTTACGTGTTAAAAAACTTTATTCGATTATTCTTCTGTTTACGTCGTTGTTTCCAGTTGTCGAATCGCCAATGCCGCCCGTTCTCCGATCATTGATTTGGGATCAGCATCCCTGCAGGTCTTGAACCATCGCAAAGCATTGGTTACATCGTCCTGCTGAGCATACATGACCGCCAGATTGAAGAGAGCTGACTGGTTCTTCGGTTCTCGTGCGATGATACCCTTGAGAACATCCATCCCTTCACGCTGGCGTCCCATCTGATACAGAGCGTATGCATAATCGATGCGTACTGGTGTATTCGATGGATCAATCTTTTCAAGAAAGATCGCGTAGTACCGAGCTGCGTTGTCAAATTTTCCAAGATCGTAGCTGATGTTTCCTGCCGAGACCACCAACATGCTGTCAAATGGGTGCGTCTTGAGAGAATCTTCCAGCGTTGCCAACAGTTCAGTGAGTCGCTTTTGGCGCTCCGCAGATTCTGCCGCTTGCTTTTCCACTTCTTGTTGTGCCGACCGCTTAACCGCTCGCTCTTGTGCGAGCCCCTTGCCTTCTTCCTGTGCCGAACTGACGACGTATCGAGAGATCGCAAACGAACCACCACCGGCGATAACGATGATCACCGCAGCTAGAACGAGTGCTCGAACTCCCTGCGTGTTACCCTTCATTGTGCATCAGGTATGTTCTGTGAGTTCCCGCCCGCGCGCAACTTGTCGTGCACCTTTTCTTGGAACTCAGAGCTCACCTTAAATGCTGGGATGAAACGCTCCTCGAGTGGTACAGGGTCTCCCGTGCGCGGGTTCCGTGCCATGCGAGGCTTCCTGCTCTTAACGCTGAATACACCAAATCCACGGAGTTCGATTCGGTGTCCCTCTGCGAGCGCATCAATGATGCTGAGGAGGAATCCATCTACAACCGCCTTTGTCTCGAGCTTGGTAAGCCCAGTCTCACCGGCGATCTTATCGACGATATCGGCTTTCGTGACGTTCAACCTGGCCTCTTTGAACAGGATACAATAGTAACAGCATTGCCGCGTACTCTAAAAGGCGTCGCCAGATAGATTCCGCGGATGGCAAACATACGAAAGCCCCTTATTCTGCACAACCTTAGCCCCTGCCAATGGCTTCAAATTCCTATCTTTGTGGTTCGTTACGTACGGGAGGAAGAGTGACCTGGTCCGAGGAACTGGTCTCAGTCCAAGAACAAGAATTGCAACGCGAGCTCATGAGCACAGGGCGCATGCCGAGGCATGTTGCTGTGATCATGGACGGCAACGGGCGTTGGGCCGAGGAGCGTGGTAAACCACGGTTCGAGGGCCATCGTGAGGGGATGGAGCGCGTTCGATCCACGGTCAAGACATGTTCGAAGCTTGGCATGTCCTATCTCACACTCTATGCGTTCTCCATCGAGAATTGGAAACGCCCAATGCCAGAAGTGCGTTTTTTGATGTCGCTGCTCGAGTCGTATCTCGTACGCGAGGTCGACGAGCTCCATGCGAACAACGTTCGGATCAACGCTATCGGCAAGATCAATGCGCTTCCAAAGTCGGTGCAGAAGGTGCTTCAAGGGGCTATCGAGCGGACGAAAAACAATGAAGGCTTGACCTTAACGCTTGCCCTGAGCTATGGGTCTCGATGGGATATTCAGCGTGCCGTTCAGGTGATCGCTATGGATGTTCGCCGCGGAAAACTCTCGCCGGAGGACCTCTCGGAGGATACGATCACAAACTATCTGCAGACAGCCGGGATGCCAGATCCTGACCTGATCATCAGAACAAGTGGCGAGATGCGACTAAGTAATTTTCTCCTTTGGGAAGCAGCATACGCAGAGCTCTACGTTACCGAGACCCTCTGGCCGGAGTTCAACGAGCAGGAGCTCTACAAGGGACTTGCCAGTTATGTTCTGCGGGAGCGTCGATTTGGTAAGACATCAGCACAGATTGCGCCTCAACAGGAACAGGCGCAGCCACGATCAACACTGGAACGGATTCTGAATGCGCTCAAATAGTCTTGTGCTCTTGTTCGCGTTCGTTGTACTCGTTTGTGTGCAGACTGCGTTGGCGCAAACGCCTGCCCAGCGAAGCCCCATTATTGCCGGTATCACGGTTGAAGGGCTTTCACAAGGGGCCGACATGCAAACGGTGATTGCGTATTCGGGGTTGCGGGTTGGACAAGAAGCCAAACCAGACGACCTGATGAATGCGGTGAAGAATTTGTGGAACCGACGAACGTTCAATGATGTGAAGATTGAAAAAGAGCGTGAGACAGCACTCGGCGTGTTCCTTGTGATCAAGGTTACGCCGATGCCACGTCTGCGCAATGTGACCATCATCGGCAATGACGAGGTGTCGATCGAAGACATCATGAAGGTGATGGATAAACGCAACGGAGATATTCTCTCGCCCTACGACGAATACTTGGTGCGAGAGTCGATCCGCAAGCTCTACGCCAAAGAGGGGCTGCTCTTTGCCCGTGTCAAGACTAAGTCTACGTCTGCTGATTCGGCAAACTTCTTTGACCTTGACATTGAGATTGACGAAGGCGTTGAGTTTAGCGTGGTCCACATTGAAGTCGAGGGAAATGATACCTACACTGATGCTCAGATTGCGAAGGCCTTCGAGGAAACTCAGACCAAAAAATGGTGGGAGATCTGGAAGTCCTCCAAGTTTGACGCGGCTAAGTATGAGGAAGACAAGAAGAAGCTGGCCACATGGTTCCTTGACAACGGCCTGCTCGATGCGGAGATCCTTGGCGATACCGTGATCTTTGATGACGAGAATGAATCGGTGAAGATCGTTCTGCGTATTAAAGAGGGACGAAAGTTCTACGTCCGCAATGTGCAGTTCACGGGGCAGACGATCTACCCGGAGGCTTTGCTACAGCGCCAGCTTGGGTTAGAACGAGGAGAAGTATACAACGATACAAAGTTCCGACAGCAGATTGAGATCAATGAAGATCAGTCGGATGTAAAGTCGCTCTATCTCGACAATGGATATCTGGCTGCGCGCATCGAGCCGGAGTTCAATCGGGTTGCCGACGATAGCATCGATATTGTTTTGCGGGTGGTCGAAGGGGAACAATACACGATACGACGTGTCGAGATTGTTGGGAACACCAAAACACGAGACCGCGTCATTCGACGGGAATTGTTTGTTCGCCCAGGCGATTACTTCAACCGCGCAGCCCTGATTCGCAGTATTCGCGGCTTGGGCGTACTTAACTTTTTCAACCCTGAAGCGCTTAAGCCGCAGGTGCAGCCAGTTGACAAGACGAAGGTTGACATCGTTCTCAAAGTGGAGGAACGTTCAACAGACACCTTTAACGCTTCCGTTGGATTCGCAGGATCATTTGGGCTAACAGCCTCGGTTGGCATTACGCTGAACAACTTTGATATCAGTGAGCCATTTAGTGGCGGGGCTGGACAGGTGTTGGCTCTGCAGTTTGAGCAAGGACAACAGGCGCGACTTCAGACGCTGCAATTGTCGTTTACCGAACCGTGGCTATTCGGCAAGCCTACATCGATTGGATTTAACATCTACGATACCAAGCAGAACTTCGTTTTCAACACGCGCCGCACGGGTGCACAGGTGAACTTTGGTCGCCGCCTGCGCTGGCCCGACGATTACTTCCGAGCTGACTGGAGTATGTCGTTCGAGCGTATAGAGTCCGACATCGACAATATCTGGTCTCGCGCAGGTGTGAACACGGGCTTGATCTTCTCGCAGACCATTTCGCGAACCAGCTTTGATAACATCATCTTCCCAACATCGGGCTCGCGTTTCTCGCTCTCCTTGCGCGGAACCGCTGCGGCCTTGGGCATCGGGACAACTGACTTTGGCAAGGTGGGGATGAACTTTGATATGGTCAATCCTCTCCTACAGATCGGTGGTAACAACCGCCTCGTTCTGTTCATGGGGTCTGAACTCGGATACGTTAGCGGCATCCGCATCGACACCACAATGCCTCCAAGTGAGCTCTATTACATGGGTGGCAACGGACTTGGTGGTTTCAACGTGACACCGCTTCGGGGTTATGAAGACAACTCCATAGGCCCCCTTCGCTTTGGCGCCGGGGGAGGTAGACCAACCCCCCAGGGCGGACGTGTACTCGCCCGGTTTGTAACAGAGTTGCGCTTTGCCTTAACGCTCAATCCCTTCCCAATCTATTTACTTAGTTTTGCCGAGGCGGGAAACGTCTGGGCAAGCCTTCGAGAAGCAGATCCATTCAATCTAAAGCGGTCGGTGGGTGTCGGTATGCGATTACTGCTGCAACCGATTGGATTGCTTGGTTTTGACGTTGGTTATGGATTTGACGACAACCCCATCATTCCAGGCCAGCAACGCTCCGGATGGCAGTTCCACTTCCAGTTCGGGCGATAAGAACACCCTACACAGAAAACTATATGTCTAACGTTACAGGACGGAAATCCACTATGATGGCACGCATCGTTTTTGTTGCAGCGGCAACACTTCTTGCATCGACATTCGCTGGTGCACAAACTTTTAAGATTGGTGTCGTGAGCACCGACGTTATCATCAAGGAACTTCCAGAGGCAATCAAGGCCAGCAAGACCATGGAAGAGCTTGGTTTGAAGTACCGCGATACACTGCAAATGATGCAGAAGGAGTTCGAAACACGCGTTGAGAACTATCGCAAGCAAGAAGCGATGATGACCGCCGAAGGCAAGCGTAAGGAAGAAGAGTCTCTCGCTGGATTGCGTCAGCGCTACATGATGTACAACGAGGAAAAGAACGTTGAAATCAAAAAGATGAGCGAAGACTTCATGCAGCCAATTCGTCAAAAAGTTTCTGATGCTATCGCAGCGGTTGCCAAGGAAGAAAAGCTCAATCTGGTTCTTGAAAAGAGCCTTGGCGTAGTTCTCTACAGCGAAGACAAGGCAGATGTAACGTACAAGGTTCTCGATCGTATGAAGCGTGGCGGTAACTGATCTTCGGCACACCAATCACGACGGTGATTCGTTGCTCTATGCTGAATACTCGGAGTACCTCGATGCGATACTTGATAGCCTCTGCACTACTTGCGATCTGTGCCGCAGTTCTGCCGGCACAGAAGATCGGCTATGTCTCGACTGATGCAATTCGTGCTCAGTATGAGTCTGCTACTCAGGCACAGGAACGTCTCGACGCCTACATTGATGAGTGGAAGCAGGAGCTTGCACAACGTCAGCGCGATATTGATGAGCTAGATCTAGAGATCAAAAAGAACAGGTTGATCTGGAGTGATCAGGAGCGCACCTCGAAGGAAAAAGAGATCGAAGAAAAGCGTCGTGACCGCGACCAGTTCGCTCGACTCAAGTTTGAACCAGGGGGCGAGCATGACCAGCAGGCAGAACAGCTTTTCAAGCCGATCTGGAACAAGATTTACACAGCCGTGCAGAAGGTCAGCGCTCAAGAGGGCTACGACATGGTCTGGGATAAGAGTACGCAGCCGCTGGTCTATGTCAATGCAAAGTATGATATCACGGTCAAGGTCATGAAAGAGCTCGGCATTGATGCCGGGGATCTTGAAGCAAAACAGAAAGAGGCCATCGACGGGGATCCGCGCAACAAGCGGCAAGAAGAGCCACGCAGACGTAAGTCACGTCGTTCATCTACAACTGATCCGTCTGCTACGCCCCCTGCAACTCCTGACGGAACGCCAGTTCCACTTTCAGCGCCAGCAGTTCTCGACAATGGCCTGATGCCAAACGGACTGCCGCCAGATGGGCAAACTCCCGGTATGGGGCCGATGCGCGTACAGACGCCACCGCCGGCCGATACTTCGGGTAAAGGCCCAAAATGATACGTATCGAACCACGATCGGTACATGAGGTCGCTGATTTGGTCGGTGGACGTGTCGTTGGTGATGGAGGTGGTGTTGTTTCATCGATAGCATCCCTTGCAGATGCTGTTGTTGGTTCCGTCTCATTCTTCGGCTCAGAAACATTTCGCGAGGACTTCCGCTCTACCAAGGCCACGTGTATCCTAGTTAACGAAGCGCACGGCGCTGCGCCTCCAAGCGCTTCGCTTATCATGGTCGAACAACCGTATCAGTCGTTCATCAAAATCCTTCAAACATTGGTGGTCAGCAATCAGATGCCAATTGGACACCGATCTGCGTCGGCTGTGATTGCTTCCACGGCACAGGTGCATGAAACCGCATCGATCGGTCCGGGCTGTGTTGTCGGGGATGACTGCATTATTGGCGAACATGTTCAATTGATCGCTAATGTGGTCATCGGTGATAGAACACATGTTGGGCACCACACAGCAATTCATGCAAACGCAAGTGTTTACTCTCGAACGCATATTGGATCAGGATGCATTATCCATGCTGGAGCGGTGATTGGGTCTGATGGCTTTGGCTATGTGGAACATCCAGACGGCACGTATACGAAGATCCCTCAGGTTGGTAATGTGATCATTGGCAACGACGTTGAGATTGGGGCAAACACAACAATCGATCGTGCTGCGATAGGCTCTACCGTTATCGACGACGGCGTCAAGATTGACAACCTGGTGCAAATCGCGCATGGTGTAGCTATTGGCGAACACAGTGCTATTGCTGCGCAAGCTGGTGTATCGGGTTCAACTCGTATCGGACGCCGAGTTCGGATTGCTGGTCAGGTTGGTGTTGCCGGTCACATAGAGATTACCGATCACGTGATCGTGATGGGACAATCCGGAGTTACAAAGTCAGTTTCGAAGCGGGGAGTGTATTCGGGTACCCCCGCACAAGAACACATTAAACAACTACGCAATGATGCCGCCATGCGCGACATACGTTCCATGCAAGAGCGACTGCAGGCATTGGAAACGATCATCAAGCAGCCTGATTCTGAGGAATAGACCATGTCTGTAAAGCAACGTACTCTCGGTGGTGAGATAACCATGAGCGGTGTTGGACTGCATACGGGTAGTATGACGTCGATGACGTTCCGACCTGCAGCAGAGAACACTGGCTATCGCTTCATGCGCACAGACCTACCGGGCAATCCGGTAATACCGGCCATCGTTGACAATGTGATCGAGATCGCGCGCGGCACAACGTTGGCTGTGGGCGATGCAAGCGTGCATACTGTTGAGCACGTCCTCGCCGCCCTCGTTGGAATGGGAGTCGACAACTGCCTTATCGAGCTAACGAATAACGAGCCCCCTGTTGGTGATGGGTCTTCGATGCCCTATGTCGAGATGATCCAGAAGGTTGGTGTTGTCGAGCAGCAGGCCGTTCGTAATGAGATCATCATCGACGAACCAATTCGTTATGTCGATGAGCAACGAGGCACCGAGATCGTAGCTCTGCCAAATGACACCTTCCGCGTTACGGTGATGGTTGACTACAAGAACCCTGCTCTTGGTAGTCAGCACACTGGTTTGTTCGATATGGACAAGGAGTTTGTTTCGGAGTTTGCCTCGGCTAGAACATTCTGCTTTCTGCACGAAGTGGTTGCACTCTATAATCAGGGGCTGATCCAAGGTGGCAACCTTGACAATGCGATCGTGATCGTTGATCAGGAGATGTCGGATGAGGAGTTGCGCTCCACGCTTGCGTCGATGGGCGTTTCCGGCAATGCCGTTCTTGGAACTACAGGACTTCTCAACAATAACGCGTTGCGTTTTCCGAATGAGCCAGCAAGACATAAACTTCTTGATGTGATTGGGGATCTTGCGCTGATTGGCTACCGCATTCGCGGGCAGGTGCTGGCCGCATTGCCGGGTCATTCTGCGAATATTGAATTCGCTCGAAAGGTCCGTAAGAAGTACGAGGGCAAGCCAAGTCCGCGTAGGTTCACGACGAGTTCTTCGTCAACGATCTTCGATGCAAATGCAATATTGAAGATGCTCCCGCATCGCTATCCGTTCTTGATGGTGGATCGCATCGTTGAATATGCGCCTGATACAAACAGAATCGTCGGTGTCAAGAATATTACGGCGAATGAGCCGCAGTTCATGGGGCATTTCCCTCAGCGTCCGATCTTCCCCGGAGTGCTGATCATGGAGGCCATGGCTCAAACGGGCTGCTTGTTACTGATATCCAAGGGCATCGACCCTGACAAGAAGTTGGTCGTGTTTACTGGTATGAACAACGTCAAGTTTCGACGCGAGGTTGTCCCTGGAGATCAGCTTGTGATGGAACTTGAAATGACGAGATTCCGGTTTAACATTTGTCAACTTGTTGGCAGAGCATACGTAGATGGTCAGCTAGCTGCCGAAGCAGAACTTCAGGCGGCGGTCGTCGACAGAGAGGTAGTACAGTCATGATTCATGCAACAGCAGTTGTTTCGCCACATGCTCAGATAGGGTCGGGCGTTTCCATTGGTCCATTCTGTGTGATCGAAGACGACGTCATCATTGGTGATCGCACTACGCTGATGAGTCATGTTGTCCTAGGGAACGGGGCTCGCATTGGCAACGATGTGGTCATTCATCCGAACGCTATTATCAGCACTGCTCCGCAAGACCTTAAGTATGCAAATGAGCCTACACAGGCGATCGTTGGAGATCGCACGGTCATACGTGAATGTGTTACAATAAATCGTGGTACCACTGCAAGTGGACGTGCCAGTGTTGGTAGTGACTGTCTCCTGATGGCATATGTGCACGTTGCCCACGACTGTGTGGTTGGAGATCACGTGATCATGGCCAATGGTGTCCAACTCGGCGGCCACGTTGAAGTAGGTGACTGGGCGATACTCGGTGGCCTAACAGGTGTTCATCAGTTCTGTCGCATCGGAGCGCACAGCATGATCGGTGCTTGCTCCCGTGTGGTCAAAGATGTCCCTCCATTTACCCTGAGTGGTAAGGAGCCCCTTACCATTGAGGGCATTAATGCTGTAGGCCTTCATCGAAGGGGCTTCTCGGCAGAAACGATCAAGGCCATCGATGAATTCTACGATACGCTCTTGCGCAGTGGACTCAATACATCTGACGGTCTGCGCGCCTACGAAGAACGTATGAACGGCAGCATTGTCTCTGCTGTAGCGGACTGCATTGCATTCGTACGATCATCGAAACGCGGAATCTATCGCTGATCATGATCGTCATTCGTGTTGTCGTTCTGCTGCTTCTTGCTGCGTCCAGTGCATCTGCGCAGCAGGAATTCGAGCAGCTGTATGCCAACCCATTCGAAGCCCGCATTCAACTCGTAGGGCAGTTAGAGCCCAAGACGTTGCGCCTCGATATCGGTGCAGCGCCAACACTGTTTCGCGTAGACTCTGCCTATACTGTTGCAGCAGAGTTTTTCACGTTGACGCGGCTGCGATCAGAAGGAAATCTCAAGTTCCCCGTCGAAACATCGGACTACTGGTTTGGATTCACGGGCTCCTACGCACCGGCACGATCAGATGTCTCGTTACGCGTCCGCCTAGCGCATATATCTTCACATTTGGTTGACGGCTACGCAAACTCGGCTGGTGTATTCGACAGACAACTTCCGTTTGTCTACAGTAGGGAGTTCATTGAAGCTATCGCGGCCTACAAGATTGGGTCGATTCGCCCGTACGCGGGCATCACGTGGGTCTGGTCAATCCAACCAAGGTCGTTCGACCGCATCATTCCGCATGTCGGCTTCGACCTGCGGCACGAGTTCAGAAACGGTTTTGCACTGCGTGCCGGACACGATGCCAAGCTTATTGGTATCGATGGAGTGTATGTTCCGCAGCATGCAACGCAGCTTGGCATTGAGCAGCGCTACGCCTCGGGCACATCGGCTGGATTGCATGTGTATCGCTTCGATGGCCGGAGTATCCATGGAATGTTTGCCCGTCAGGGAGAATCATACCTTGGCGTAGGACTCTCATTCACATACTGATGACCACGAGCGCGATTGCGCCGTATTTTCGTGGTTTATCACGAATTACTCGCCCCTTACAAGACGATCTATGGGAATTGCTTGCGGAATCGTGGGCCTGCCAAATGTTGGCAAGTCTACATTGTTCAACGCGCTTACTTCGAATGAAGCAGAAGCTGCTAACTATCCTTTTTGCACGATCGATCCTAATGTTGGGATCGTGAACGTGCCGGATCCTCGACTCAAACGTCTTGTAGATGTGTATCAGACGGACAAGGAAGTGCCAACAACTGTTGAGTTCGTTGATATTGCGGGCCTTGTGAAGGGGGCTTCAAAGGGTGAAGGACTTGGCAACCAGTTCCTTGGCAACATTCGCGCGTGCGATGCTGTAGCCCATGTTGTTCGTTGTTTCACCGACGATAATGTCGTGCACGTCCACGGTGGAGTCAACCCGCTGCATGATATCGACATCATTGAAACAGAGCTCATTCTGAAGGATGTTGAGTCGGTTGATAAGCGCATGGAAACCGTCCAGAAGAAGGTGCGTGCAAACGACAAGGAAGCCAAGGAAGAGCATGAAATGCTCGGGGTCTTGCGATCACACCTAGATAGTGGTAAGCCAGCACGCAGTTTTGAGCGAGATGAAAAGGCCGCGGCCATTATCAAGCAACTGCAGCTCCTTACAGACAAGCCGGTGATGTATGTGGCAAACACCGACGAAGCAGGTGTCAAGAATGGCAATCAGTACCTCGATGCGGTGCGTGAGCGCGCTGCTTCAGAGGGGGCTATTGTGGTGCCCATCTGCGCAAAGATCGAGGCCGAGATAGCGCTGCTCGAGGATGAGGATCGACTGATGTTTCTTGCCGACCTTGGCATGGAAGAGCCTGGACTCGACCGTGTGATTCGCGAGGCATATAGACTCCTTGGACTGATAACATACTTTACTGCTGGGAAGAAGGAATGTCGCGCCTGGACTGTAAAACAGGGTGCCACCGGCCCGCAGGCCGCAGGTGTAATCCACACAGATTTTGAACGCGGTTTCATTCGTGCAGAAGTAATGTCATACAACGATTGGGATCGGCTCGGCAGCGAGCAGTCGGTGAAAGATGCCGGACTGTATCGCGTAGAAGGCAAAGAGTATATCGTCAAGGATGGCGATATCATGTACTTCCGATTTAACGTATAAGGAAACCCCATGGCATTTCTCGGCCATTCGGCGCGACTGCTGATTACCTGCACTGAACCCAATCTTGCTACTGAGCAATGGGAGGGTATGGGTTTCGAGGTCGAGTTTGCATCTGAGCAGGAAGTTCGATTGACCGACGGCCAGATCTTTGTAACCCTGCGGAGCGATCAGCATGAGGAGATGGCGCTTGAATATGCCGCTGCATCGATCCAGAGCGTGAAGGATAAGATCCTAGCTGGTGGCAATGCCCTAGAGGTGATGACTCCTACAGAGCTTCGTTTTACAGGGCCTGGGCAGTTGCGATATGTTATTACGCCCGCTACCCCAGAGAATATTGTTCATCGAACAGGGGATAGTAATCCTGTGCTTGGCTACCTTGACGCACTTGTTGTGCCTGTCACAGACGCACATCAGAGCGCCGTGTGGGCGCAATCCTGCGGGTACTTTATCGCAGAGGCCAGTGGGGATGACATTTCATGCGTTGACGTGACAGATGGCATCTGGATGCTCTCATTCCGCGAGCAGGCTCTGCGAGCCCCATTCCTTGCTTACACTGCTGATATCGATGATCAGTGGGTTGAAGATCTTTTGTCTTCATGCCCCAGCGCGCAGATTCGCAAGGACGGGAACGGCTCTGTTATTCTTGTTGTGTGTCAGCTGCCCGGCAACGTTTCTGTGATGATCACACCAGACGATATAGAGTAGTGTTATGAAGCCATCACTTGTCCTCTTTGATCTTGACGGCACACTTATCGACTCTCGTCGGGGTATTGTGCATTCTCTTCGGCTGGCACTTGTAGACTCAAATGTGCACGTGGCGGACGATCATGATTTTACATGGTGCCTTGGATCGTCGCTCTGGAAGATCTTCGAACACTACCTTCAAACGGCGGATAGAGTCAAACTAGAACATGCGGTTGCAACATACAGGCACATCTACAGAGATGGCCCGATGTTTGAGTACGACATCTACGACGGCGTCATCGAGACACTTTCGGCACTCTCTGATATGCATTGCCGCATCGCTATAGCAACAGCGAAGGCCCACGAATATGCCCGCGAGGTTATCGAGGCTTCTGCGCTGCACAAGTACATTCATCATGTGTATGGATCAGAACTCGACGGAACCAATGTTGAGAAACGGGATCTCTTACGACATGTGCTTACAATTGAGCAGGCCTCTGCTGAGGATGTTATCATGATCGGGGATCGTTATCATGACATCGATGGTGCTCGTGCAAATGGAGTAGCCAATGTTGGTGTACTCTATGGCTACGGTTCGGCGGAGGAGATCGCTCATGCCGACGCGACCGTCGACCACGCATCGCAGATCGTAGCTGTGATCAACGATCTCGAGGCACCATCACGGTAGTAGGGTCGTGCACCGAGCAGAACATAGCAGGCAACTCAAAGAAGCTGCTCGTCGAATAGGCTTCGATGCAGTAGGTGTTGCCGCCGCCGTGCCACTTGATGAGGAGTTCGATCGCTACCAACAGTGGGTTGATGCTGGCTATCATGCCGGTATGGGTTACATGGCCCGCAACGCTGATGCGCGCCGCGATGTTACATGCATTGTTCCCGAGGCCCGCAGCGTGATCGTTGTTGCCAAAAATTATTACACGCCGCACAGTCATGGATCCCAGGGTAAGATCGCTCGATACGCCTGGGGAGACGACTACCACGACGTGCTGCCTCCGATGCTGGACGCCTTGATTGCAGAACTAGGTCAGATCATTCCGGGATCGACGTCTCGCAGATACACTGATACAGGACCCGTGCTTGAAAAGGCCTGGGCGGTGCGCGCTGGGGTTGGCTGGCAGGGAAAAAACGGTAACATCATACGCCGTGACATCGGCAGTTGGTTCTTTCTTGGCGTCATTATCACGACTGCTGACCTCGACCCCGATGAACCAATGCCAGATTATTGTGGCTCTTGCACGGCATGTCTTGATGCATGCCCGACACAGGCGATTGTGCAGCCTTCTGTTGTTGATGCAGGCCGCTGCATATCGTATTGGACCATTGAAACGAAGGCAGATGTAGAGATTCCGCTGCCAATCGTTGAACATCTTGATGGATGGTTCTTCGGTTGCGATGTCTGTCAGGATGTTTGTCCGTGGAATCGTTTTCAGCGGCCAACTGATGAGCCCCGTTTTCAACCGCGACTTGGGCAAACCACACTGGATCCGGCCGAGATTGTAACTTTGCAACCCGAAACATTCGTCGAGCGCTTTCGTCGTAGTCCGCTCAAGCGACCAAAACTCGGCGGACTTCAGCGAAATGCACGGGTGTTACTGGACACCAACGAAACAGACAAGGAAACAACGTAATCATGGCACATACAGACATCGCAATCATCGGATCAGGTCCGGCAGGTTTCACGGCAGCACTCTACGCGAGTCGTGCAAATCTTGGGGTAACCATCTTTGAAGGTACGCAGCCTGGTGGACAGCTAACGATCACGACCGAAGTTGAGAACTACCCCGGCTTTGAACATGGCATCATGGGGCCAGAGCTTATGGATGTGTTCCGTAAGCAGGCGCATCGCTTTGGTGCAATCTCCAAGTATGAACTGATCACCATGGTTGATGCTTCTGTGCGCCCATTCGTTCTCACGAACGAAAAAGGGGAGACTACTACAGCAGATGCCGTGATAGTAGCCACAGGAGCCACGGCGAAACTGCTTGGTGCGGTTGGTGAGCAGGAATACATGGGCTTTGGTGTAAGTGCCTGTGCCACATGCGATGGCTTCTTCTTCCGTGGACTCAACGTCTTTGTTGTGGGAGGGGGCGATACGGCCATGGAAGAGGCGAATTACCTGACGCGATTTGCAGAGTCCGTAACCGTCGTTCATCGCCGCGAGGAGTTTCGTGCCTCGAAGATCATGCTAGAGCGCGCAAAAGCAAACCCAAAGATCAAGTTCATGCTCAACGCAGTTGTTGATGAATATGTTGGCACGGCTGAGAACGGCATGAAGAAGCTGACGCACCTGCGCGTGCGCAATACGGTTACAAACGACGTAACAGATATACCAGCAGATGGCGCATTCGTTGCCATCGGGCATCAGCCGAACACGTCATTGTTTGTCGGCATGCTTGATATGGATGACGTTGGTTACATCAAGACCGTCGGGAAGTCATCATACACGAATGTACCGGGCGTCTTCGCTTGTGGAGACGCACAGGATAGCGTTTACCGTCAGGCCATCACCGCTGCCGGCTCCGGATGTATGGCTGCTATCGACGCTGAGCGTTGGCTCGAAGAAACGCGTCACGCCGGTTAAGCAAGGGATTACTCGACGATCGTGTAACGCGGTTTGAACTGCTTCTTGATGCGAGAAGCTGCCGCGTCTGCGAGCCCCTTGGATTGAAAGCCCCAGAGAACTATGCGATAAGCAACTTCGCCGCGGTCGATCACTGGCTCGTAGTAAACCTGATAGTCGCGCGAGATCCAGACTGAACGCTGCTTGGTAGCCTCGTCTTCATTGCTTACTTGATCAACAATGATCGTGTAAGGACGCTGTTCCGCGTTGATGAGGACTGCCTCAACACGGTTGTTCATTAGACGACGTGATCCATCATCCTGGAAATAGTACCGAGGTTTACGGCTACCTTCACTTCGCGTAATGACCTGTTTGTCGAGCACGCCATTGACGAGGAGGAAGTTCTTCACGTTTTCGGCCCGCTCAAGCGCACGGCGATCGGCATCTTCAACCACATCAGCGCCAACGTGACCGACGAGTTCGATCTTGAGGTTGATGTCTTCTGTGAGACGCTCGGCGATTGAGAGCAGCAGAGGGTAGAACTGCTGCAGACCAACATCAGTTTCATCGTCGAAAAGAGCCAGCACAGCCGGTGATGTAGCGATCTGCACTTCACGAGGTGTCATGATGATCGAGTCAACCAAGGCAGGTTGAATGCTGTCGCTCAACAACCCAACACGCAGCCAAGGCGAGTCGCAATCGGCGACGTCGTCGATTCCCTGCTGGATCGTGAGTGTCGAATACCAACGCTGTGCGAAGAGGATCTCGCGAACAATGTCGCCAATTGCATTGATGTCGTCGTCTTCGACCGTGTAAACAGATCCACCGGTATGTGCTGCGATATACCGCAGCGGATACGATGCCATCTCATATCCAACACGAATGATGTATGCGCGAATCCCAGCGTCTTTGAGATATCTGGCAACATCGCGAGTGTTCCATGTTGCCGATGCATTATCTCCAGACGTGGATACAATGATCAAGGAGCGAACGCCGCGAGTCGATTCAAGTTCTCGCGCCGCACTTATCATTGAAGCGTAGAGAGCCGAGACGCCCGAGGATGGTTGGAGCTCGTCGGCAGAAAGATTCTCAAGAGTGCGCTGAATCGGCCCAAGCAACTGAAGAGATGTAAGCGATTGGTTGAAGACGCCTACGCCCAAGCTGTCGGCAGAAGGAGATCCGGACAGAGCGGTGCGCAGGCTAAGAATGACATCCCTTGCAAGCGTCCCGGATAGCGTTGAGTTATCGATCGCGACATAGGCCGAGGAACTCGTGTTCTTGGGAGAGGCAGACGACGTTTCTACGTCGGCTGTAAACACAATGGGCGACTGTCCGCGACACAGAACATTTGTCACGAGGCGAGATGCTGCCATATGCAGGGGAATGAAATTGCCCTCGGAGTCAAGTGTGATCACTCGCGCCGAGAGTGATCCATCGGCAAGCTTGTCGATGCCAGTGATCTTCAGTCTCGATATCATGGCCACACTATCAGAGGAGAGCCCCCTGAAGAATGTGCTCCGTGTTGTCGATTGGTCAGGCACAGGACCAGTGGAGATACCCTGTGCATGCAGACTGTTATGTGTGGCGGATCCCGCGATGACGAGAGCCATTATCCAGACAGAGAAGAATCGACCAGTATGTGTCATACGTTGTTGGTATGTGTGTCGGGAGCTCGTACTGAGACGGAAAACATGATGCGACCGGTGTCATCGCAATCAACAGTAACCCGTTCTCCTGCACGAACTTCCGAACCTAGCACCTTTATTGCAAGAGGATCAGCGATGTATCGTTGGATGACGCGCTTGAGCGGTCGAGCCCCCAATTGAACATCATAACCACGCTTACCAAGCCATTCCGCGCAGTCGGGCGTTACGTCGAGTTCAACGCCGAGCTTTGCAAGGCGCTCACCCACCTGCCCGATGTGGATCGCCGCAATCTTGTGAACCTCTGATGGAAGTAGCGGCTTGAACAGGATGATTTCATCAACGCGATTCAAAAACTCCGGCCGAAGTTTTCGCTTAAGCAGGTCCATGATCTGCAAGCGCAACTCTGCCATGAGTCTCTCACGGTTATCATCGGTCAATTCAAGTATCTGATCTTGGATGATCTCCGAACCAAGGTTCGATGTCATGATCACGATCGTATTGCGAAAGTCAACTGTCCGTCCCTGTCCATCGGTTAGGTGCCCATCATCAAGCACCTGCAGAAGGATGTTGAAGACATCAGGATGCGCTTTCTCGATCTCGTCTAGCAGCACTACGGCGTATGGACGCCGCCGAATTGCTTCGGTTAGCTGTCCGCCTTCCTCATACCCTACGTACCCTGGGGGGGCTCCCAGGAGCCGCGCAACGGCATGTTTTTCCATGTACTCGCTCATATCGATACGAATCAGGGCCTGATCGTCATCGAAGAGGAACTCAGCCAGAGCTCGAGCCATCTCAGTCTTACCAACACCTGTCGACCCAAGAAAGATAAACGAACCTATGGGGCGTTTTTCATCCTGAAGTCCTGCCCGAGATCGTCTGATCGCATTGGATACCGCCGTGACGGCCTCGTGCTGACCCACGATACGCTCATGCAGGCGTTCTTCCATGGCAAGCAGCTTGCTGCGCTCGGTTTCCAACATTCTGGCAATAGGGATCCCCGTCCACTTTGCAACGATCTCAGCAATATCTTCGTCGTCGATTTCTTCTTTCAGTAGGGGGCTACCAGCCTGTATGGACAACAATTCGGATTTGACTATCTCGATGTGTTTTTCCAGATCGAGCAGCCTACCATATCGCAGTTCTGCTACTTGGGCATAATCACCGGCCCGCTCGGCCTCTTGGGCCCGGAGCTTACAGTCTTCCACGTCAGACTTCAGCGTGCGTAGCTGTTGGATTTTTGTCTTCTCAATCTCCCACCGGGCTTTGATGCCGGAATGCTGCGTGCGCAGCTCTGAGAGCTCTCTGTCGATCTCTTCCAACCGTTTGCGGGTTGCCGAACGTATTTCATCTGCCATAAAGGTACTCGCATTGATAGCGTTAATGCCAACAGCAAGACGAATAATGTTCGGCTTTAAGGTAATCGGCAGAGATGCGTAGATTAGTATGATCGACCACCTTCAATGACATCATGGATCCTCTAGTACGACTTCTCATCATCATTGCGCAATCATATCTGATTGGCGCCATCCCGTTTGCCCTTATCATCGGTAAACGGTTTTATGGTGTTGACGTGCGTACAATGGGAAGCGGGAATCTGGGCAGCACGAACGTCTTCCGTAATCTCGGCTGGAAGGCTGGGGTGGCCGTACAGCTGCTCGACATCGCCAAAGGGCTTGTACCTGTATTGCTGGTCGCTTCCTTCTTTGACACGCAAATGCCCTTCGATAACAAGACGCCATTTGAAGACCAGACCATCGTTCGCCTAATTGCTGGTGTTTCTGCTGTTCTTGGTCATATGTTTAGCGTCTTTGCTGGCATGCGCGGTGGCAAGGGAATCAATACGTCTCTTGGCATGCTGATCGCTATTGCACCTGTTGAGCTTGCAATTGCTGCTGGCGTGTTTGCTGTAACGGTGGGCTTCTTTGGCTACATCTCACTTGCGTCAATGATTGCAGCGGTCGTTATACCGATCGCCATGGCCATTCGATTCAACGTGTTCAACGTAGATATTATGGGCTATAAGACCATCGTGTTCTTTATGATCGCACTTGCGCTCCTAGTTATCTATGCTCACCGCAGTAACCTGAAGCGATTGATCGATGGCACTGAGAGTCGATTCGCCAAGCTCCAGATTTTCCGTCGTAAGCACGGCGTACAATGAACATCGGTATTATCGGCTCTGGCGCATGGGGGACTGCCATTTCCACGATTGCATCCGATAATGGGCACGATGTTCTTATGTGGGCTCGTGAACAGGATGTGGTCGACGAGATCAACACGCACCGCACCAATCAGCGTTTTCTGCAAGGGGCGAGCATCGCTCCAAACGTTCGGGCAACCACCGACATCGCCGCGCTGTGCTCGTGCCAGATGCTCGTCAATGCCACGCCTACACAGTACGTGCGGCATGTACTGCCCGCGCTGGATGGGTGTGATGCTCTTATCGTGAATTTGGCAAAGGGGATTGAGATCGGTAGTCACTACCGCGTCTCCGAGATCGTTCATGAAGTAGCCCCTTCTTTCAAATCATATGCTGTTCTCTCCGGGCCGAGTCATGCCGAAGAGGTGATACAGCGAATGCCGACAACGGTTGTCTGTGCCAGCGAAGACCCTGAATGTTCGGCAGTTGTTCAACGTGTACTCTCAACACCGACGTTCCGCGTGTACGCGAGCACCGATGTTATCGGCGTTGAGATCGGCGGTGCGCTCAAGAATGTAATCGCTATAGCGGCTGGAATTGTAGACGGTCTTGGACTTGGTGATAACACAAAGGCAGCACTGATCACAAGGGGCTTGGCAGAGATTGCCAGGCTGGCGGCTGCACTTGGTGCAGATGCGCAGACGTTGTACGGACTGGCCGGACTTGGCGATTTGTTTGTGACCTGTGCCTCGCGCCATAGCCGAAACAGAGCGGTAGGGGAGCGCATCGGTAAAGGTGAAACGCTTGCACAGATTACTGCTACCATGAGTGCCGTAGCAGAGGGCGTCACGACCACTCGTGCTGCTCTCGAGCTCGCTGCATCGGTTGGCGTTGAGTTACCGATCACTGAACAAGTGGCGCAGATCCTCTTTGGCGGGGTTGACCCTCAACACGCCATTCATGCGCTGATGACACGTCAGCCTCGCATGGAACACTAACTCGGGCTACCGCCGAGTTTTTGTATCACAAGCTGAGCCTGTTCAAGGTATGTGCGACACTCCTGTGCCAGCTTCATACCTTCTTCGTAGATCTTGAGCTGTTCGTCCAATGGAAGATCTCCTCTGTCGAGCAGAACAGAGATTTCCTCTAATCGTTTGAGTTGCTCTTCCAATGATGGTGCAGCGGTTGGTTTTTGCTTACTCATGGTGTGTCCAATTCGTTGGTTGGGGTTGTCGATTGTACGATGACGGTGCTGGTCTCGGTCTGACGTCGCACCTGTACGATGTCCCCGGGTTGCAGACTCTGTTGAAGGGCAAGGGGCTTACCATTGAGCTCAACGACGGCATACCCACGGCCCAGCGGGGCCAGAGGATGAAGCGTCTTGCAGAGTGCGGCAACGCTCTCGAGCTGCTGCCGTCGTAGTTGAATTGTTGTCGTGATCGACCGAAGCGATCGGCTGCTGAGATCATTGATGCGCGCTTGTCGAATCTCAACACGTTCGCGGAGTCGGCGCAGTGCCCGCCCGTCAGTAAACGCTGCAGCCATCTCAGAGAGACGCTCAACGTGGTCTGCGAGCGAGGATGTCATGCGATCTGTTGTCAAATCGAGACTATACATCAGATCAGCGAGTGTTGTAGAAGTAACGAGCTCTGCGGCAGCTGTTGGGGTTGCAGCACGAACATCAGCAACAAAATCAGCGATTGTTACATCGGTTTCATGTCCGACGGCGGAAATGATTGGCGTGCTGCATTCGTAGATCGCCTCGGCAACCTCTCTGGTGTTGAACGCCCAGAGATCTTCGATAGATCCACCACCTCGGCCTACGATGATGACATCAACGCCACAGGCATCTAGGTCGCGAATGGCCCTGGCAATATCAATCCCCGAGCCTTCACCCTGTACAAGGGTTGGACGAAGTATCACGTGCATGGCCGGAAATCGGCGCTCGATTGTGGTGAGCATGTCGCGCAGGGCCGCGCCTGTTGATGATGTTGCAATACCGACACGCTTTGGCATCACAGGCAGACGTTGCTTGTGCACGGGGTCAAAGAAGCCCCGTTCGGCAAGCTCTCGCTTGAGCTTCTCGAAGGCCACATACAGGTCGCCCACACCCTCACGTTGCATCGACACACAGTCGATCTGATACTTGCCCTGTGCGCCATAGACCGTTAGTTTGCCCGAAACCACAACACGCATGCCGTCTTCAGGCTGAAAGGGCAGCGTTCGGCTGCGCCACATCACACATGGAATCTGGCTCGATGAATCCTTGAGGGTAAAGTAGCGATGTCCAGAACTGTGATGTTTGTAGTTCGAAAGCTCGCCAACCACAACAACGTCGCCAATGCCCTCCTCAAGGAGCCCCTTGATGGCATAGGTGAGTTCGGATACACTTACTGCTTCTTCTTGCATGAAACAAAGATCGACATTCCAGCATAACCGTAGATTTGTGCCATGGTAGGATTTGGTTTTGACGTCCACCGTCTGGCCGAAGGTCAGACGCTGGTTCTTGCCGGCGTGGAGATCCCATCGCCGATCGGCACTGTTGCGCATAGCGACGGTGACGTGATCTTTCATGCGCTGGTCGACGCGCTCCTTGGAGCTATTGCTCTAGGCGATATCGGTGAGCACTTCCCCGATACGGATCCGCGCTGGAAGGGGGCTGCTAGTTCCCAGTTTGTCGAGCATGCCGTAGGGTTACTCCGAGAACGCAGCTATACGATCATTAACGTTGACTGCACGCTTGTGCTGGAATCCCCGAAGATCCTGTCATTCAAGCCGCAGATGCGAGAGAACATCGCTCAGCTTTGTGGGTTGCCACTGGAGCGGGTTGCTGTGAAGGCCACTACGAGTGAGCGCATGGGATATGTCGGTCGCAAGGAAGGCGTTCACGCATTTGTTGTTTGCGAGGTCCAGCCCACATGATGCGATATGTCATCGCGGCTATGATCATCGTGCTTGGCACGTTGGTTGGCCGTGCTGACGGCAGTGACCCGTATACGTATGCGGTGACACGAACATTGTATGGCCAGCTTCTGCAGCACCCCAAGGATACCGCCGTGGGAGTGCTCATCTCTCCACCAGCCATCTGGAATGCAGGACGCGCACAGGTGTCGATTTTCCGCAACGGAGTCCTTAGCCCCGTTGAACCTGTGGGCGGCGAGATCAATGGTGTTGCCTTCTGGGATACCTCTCTCGTTGTCCTGCAGCGCCGGGACGGCCGCGTCTTCGCATCGGTCTATGACACGGGGCTTAGTAGAAAACTAACTTCAGATGTGGAGCTGTCAGAGGTAAGCATCGAAGTCGACGGTAGTGTGCTGATGGCCACGATTTCATCACCGCCAGATAACAAGGGGGCGTTCCTGCATGTAGGACGCTGGCTCTATCGGCTTGCCATCGAAGGCGGTGATCTACGCGCGACCTATGTCGACGGTAATGTCGCATCTGTGCATACTGGAATTGATAGCCGCGGATGGGAGTTGACCTATCTGCATACGTCTGGCTTTTCCATGTTCGTCTCAATCATTGATGTCACGGGAAGAGTTCTGAACACAACGCTCGTGCCTTACGCCGCTTATAGTAGGCTTCGCCGCGTTGATGGGACAATCGCCGTTATCTCCGATCTTGACAACTCGGGAAGCAGTGTTGTGTCGGTGATTGATCGTGCCACACTATCAATGCGCACCCGTTCCATCTCGGTACCATTAGAGTGGATCGATCTGGCTGCACACAAGGGCAGCGTTGTCCTGGTGGCTCTCACAACTCGAACGGGTCGTCCAGAGATGATTGTTGTACCAGTGATTCAGCAGTTCGATGAGCTGCCACATGGTGAGATCATCAGCGGCGATTTTGGAACACCCCATCGTGTCGTCGTTCAACGCGATACGGCATATATGCTGTTTTCAGGTGGGATGGTTGTTGCTTTGCTCGATGGTTCTGTTCTCTCGCGAGATGCATTTGCCGTGAGTGGCTCTGTTTATGACCTTTCCGCGCGTCATAACGGTCAAATCATCACGGTTGTTGCTGGACGCTCCACGACCCTGTTTGAGCGCCGCCAGCAGTCCTTCTGGTTTATCGTGCGTGGACTCGATGCAACCCTGCGCTATGTAATTCCAGCCCTGTTCATTAGCAGCTTGGTCTTTGTCTGGATCCTTAATCGCCGACAACGACGATTACTCGATGCGATCATCGACGCTCCTGCTACGGGGCTTGTGTTTACCATTGATGGGGGCGGACGTCTGCTGCGCGTAAATGAGCGTGCCGCTGCACTGCTGCGCATCACGCCGAATGTGCCTATGCGACGACACGTGCGTGCCTACATGCAACAGCCTGGGCTAGAGCATCTTTGTAACCACCTTGACTCGATCAACCAAGCTCGATTTGAGCCGAACAAGAAGATCAGCATCAGTATCGGCGAAGAGATCCGTGAGTACATTTTCTCGACTACTCCACTCATCGGTATGCTAGGTGGAGCGCGGGGCGCGATTGTTACAGGGATTGACATCACAGAAACCCTTGAACAGCGCAGACTTGTTAACTGGGCACAGCTTGCCCATGATATGCAGACCAACCTCTCGACTATCCGACTGAATGCCGAGCAGCTTCCAATGGAGACCTCCGATAGCACAGGTGAGCGCCGACGTCGTATACTGTTTCAGGTGGGTGTGTTGATCGATCGCGTACGAGATCTGCTTTCAATTGGGCGCACAGATGAACTGCAGAGAGGACCTGTTCATAGCGCAGAACTCTGCACGGAGATACGACACGAGTTCGATGCCGACATGTTTCCGCATGTCAAGTTTTCTATGAAGCTCCGTGGCACGATGATGAACGTAGACCGTCTGAAGGTTTCACGTGCCGTGCGCAACGCTGTTGAAAATGCCATCAAAGCGCTTCGCGGTCAGGAGGGGGCGATCGAAATAGCCACCTGGCACGATCGTCTGCACGTCTTTATATCCGTAAGTGATACCGGTGTTGGTATGGACCCGGAAACAATGGCGAATATGATGAAGCCCTATTTTTCGACCGCACAGGATGGAACTGGCCATGGTATTGGTACCATGATCATGCATCATGTTATGAAGCTCCATGGCGGTGCAATTCGTGTAACCAGCGAGCCGGGGAAGGGAACACAAGTCATCTTTCGCATTCCCCATGAGATGGATCCCAAGGATGTGCTGCGACTGTCCACAGCGGAGCGTTCATTATGAACGTTCTGAATGCCGACCTTATCCGTGGCAAACGACTTATGGCACTTGACTATGGCGAGCGGCGCACTGGTGTTGCCGTCTGTGATGAGATGCACATTGTTGTATCCAGCCGTCCTGTGCTCGAAACCAACGAACTGATCATTGAGCAGGTTCTGCAAGTAGCTGAGCGGGAACGTGCAGCGGTGATCATTGTTGGCGTGCCGATGTATCACGACGGAAGGGTTACACCGATTATTGAAGCTATTCAGACATTTGTTGAGCGACTCCGTGAAGCATCGTCAATACCGGTGGCAACAGCAGACGAAGCATTCTCGACTCGTGATGCACGTTCGATCATGGTTGCATCTGGCATGAAGAAGAAGAAACGTCAGACTAAAGGCATCAAGGATCAGGTAGCTGCAGCCGTGATTTTGCAACGGGTCTTGGATGAGCATTCATCGAGGATTCTATGAAGCGCATTGCTCTGGTCGTCATGATAACCCTGATCGCTGCAGCAGCTGTAACCGCGCAGCGCGGATCGCAACGTGTAAAGCAGTTGCAGCAGGCTTATGGAGACCAATACTATGCTGATGCGGTGATACTTCCCAACATGGAGAATGATAGTGCCGCTGTGCAGGTTCGTATCCGTGTTAACACTTCCACCCTCGTGTTCTCGAAGGTTAACTCATTCCAAGAACAGCGTGGAGAATACTATGCTACCATTGGTCTTAGTGTGGAGGCTCGTGACGCCGTTGGCGTTGTTCGGCAGCGAGTTCGCTTTGTCGACACAGTGTTTGTCGACAACTATGAAACACTCGCTGAAACATCATCATACCGCAGTGGTGTAGTCACGCTGAGTCTGGCCGCCGGTTCCTACAACATCTCGATTGAACCTGTAACGAACCGAGACAATGGATTTCGTAAGCTCAGCTTGCCGAGGGTGGTCATTCCGAAAACAGGGCAGAAGCAGATTGCCAGTGTTTCTTGCATTTTTGCGCACGCAGCAACGCAGGAGTACGACCTACTCGTTCCGTATGTCTTCAATGGCAACTTGCCATTTCCGTCAAGCAGGGTGGCCGTGATCGCAACGATTCCGCAGAGTCTGCGCGCTCGGTCGTTTGATGTGTGGATCAGGCAGCAGCCATACCAGGAAGGTGACATACGTTGGTGGACAGGAGTCGACATACATACAACGGTCTCCGATCGCTCGATCAACCTTGATACAACAGATGACGGTAACATAGCTGTGCGGGCCACCGCGGATCTCAAGTCAACTGGTCGAAGTATCGTCATACCCGTCAATGCCAGTGACGTCGTACCTGGAAGGTATCTGCTAACACTGGTGGCAGAGGGAACATCCGATACGCTACGATACGCCTTTAACGTTGAGTGGGAATCCATGCCCCTTTCCCTCCGCTCGCTTTCCTATGCCCTTGATGTGCTAGCCTATGTATGCCCTGAGGAAACGCTTGATAGCTTGCGGGAGGGGGACGACGCCGCGCAACGTGAGCAACTTATGGAGTGGTGGCGAAGGCAAGACAAGACGCTCGGTACGGCACACAACGAGCGTATGGCCGAATATTACCGTCGTGTTGACCGCGCATCGTATTCGTATGCTACCCTGCTTGAACCCGATGGAGCATTTACAGACAGAGGAAAGGTGTACATCCTCTATGGCGAACCGACGAAAGTAGATCGAAAGACCAACAAGGCTGGCGATGCCGTTGAAACCTGGATCTATAACAATGGGGTCCGGACGGTTTTTGTCTTTACCATCGAGGAGGACGGACAATACCGTCTTACGACTGTGCAGCCGCTACGCAAGTAGTTAACGGGGCTCCCAACCCTCACCCTCGCAGGGGGGCGCATCGGGATGCACGACATGTTCATCAAGCACCGAGCAAAGCTGATTGGTTGGATTGAAATGTCGGCATGCACCGCAGAGCGAGCCGGTCTCGATCTTTTCAACGGCATCATTGAAGCGTTGATACTGCATCCAAGCCGGGTAGATTCCTATGCCCCATATGCTGATCATCGCAAACCACCAGGTAACGTTAGCAGACGCGTACGAACTGAGCATCATCGCAGCAAAACCCAGGATGACAACGCGGATCATTGCTGCCGAAACGATAGAACCAGTCGTGTAGTACGGACGATCGATACTATCCTGCGGAGGATTCATACGTAACAGCAGAAGATCAACAAATCTATCATCTCGATTACGCTGTTGCATGTCTACTGCTCCTTTCGTGCATATGAACGCCCCTTCCATTGGGAACCCGATTGTGAATAGGCCCAGCGGACAGAGTTAAGACAGATAACCACGCACCATAGTGCAGAAATCGGCTGAAGAAATGCGTGCCACGATGGCAAGGAAAACGACCGACTAATGATCAATCGAATGAGCAACGTTGCCAAGAGTGTATATCCGGCAAGCCCCATGACAATCTCAGAGCCATCAAGCAAGGCCTCGATGAGCAGCACAAGAGGCAGAACATAGAGCATTATCTGCTGAACAATGAATGCTCCCATTTGGGCAAGGTTATAACGCATTGCCGGAAAGAGGTTCTTCGAGAACCCGCGTGTGACTTCCGAGGCAGACGTATACATATGGCAATCGATGCCATCCGTTCCATCAATGAGCGCACTTCGCAGATTGTCTTGTGCCGCTGCTTTGGCAAGAAAGACATCCTCGACAAGTGAATAACGAACGCGCTCGTGTCCACCGATTGTCGTGTAAGCTTGTCTCGTAAAGGCAATAAACTGTCCGATCGCAGCAGAGGGCGTTGTTGTGTTGCGGGCAACACGGCGGATATTAAGCCATGTTGCAAAAAAGATCATGTGTACGATCGGAATCACTGCATGCTCGGCAAACGATGTCATGATCTGCCGCGGCACAAGCGAGAGCATGTCGATCTTATGCATCGTCATGTAGGCAACGCTTCGTGCAATCAATCCCTGATGGTGCACAGTGTCGGCATCGGTAAAGATCAGGATGTCTCCGGTGGCATGCATTGAGAGGTTATGGCATGCCCACGATTTACCAACCCATCCAGCGGGAAGGGGCGTCCCATTGATGACCTTCAGATTGCTGTATTCCAGGGTGAGCCGTTCAAGGATCTCGCCTGTTGAGTCCTCAGACTGATCATTGAGCACAATGACCTCAAGATCGTCGACGTTCTGCTCACAGATCGATCGAACGCAGTTCTCAATGCAGCGTTCTTCGTTGCGCGCAGGTACCAGCACCGAAACGCGGCATGCCGGCGATGGTGCGCTGGTTGGGAGCCGCCCCAGAAGGCGCGTGTTGATGAGTGCGAACCCGAGGAAGACCGAGGCCATCCCTGCGATGCATGCTGCAATGATGGTGTGCGGCTGTAAAAGTTGTTCAAGAGGCATGACGTCGAAGCTACGAACCAAGCAGTTTCGGTACTTTTGACGTTCTCAGAAATGTTGTTCACATGCAAGTCATAACAGGTATTCGAAATGATGGATGCCACTATCTCGATGGCCCAGGTGCCTACGAGTGGTGGTATGCTGATGCACTCTCCGATGATGGTGAATGGGGAGTGGTTATCATTCTGTTTCGTGGTATGCCAATGTCGCCGACGTACCTCGACGACCCCGAACATATGCTTGCGGGTTGTGCTGTAAGCGTATATCACAACGGCGTGCGACTTGCATTCTCATTCACTGAGCAACCTTTGGAATCAGCAAGCTACGCGCGTGATGAAGTCCGTGTTCAAATGGACGGGGCCAGCATAGTGGTCGACGAGACGGGCCTCTTGACGGCCTGCGTTGACATGCCCTGTGACACAGACGAACGCCGAGTTGCAGTTACACTCAGGGGGCAACCAACACGCTGCATTGATCCGTTGCCCGCTGATCTGTCAGACAAGCACGCATGGGTGCTTGCTCGACCTCGCATGCAGACCACTGCATCGATACAACTCATGGAAGGCTCGACGGTGGTTGTTGACCATACGTTTGAAACAACCGGTTACCATGACCACAACCTTGGTGTTCGTGCGATGCATCATGACTTTGCCGGCTGGTACTGGGGCAGGGTGCATTGCCAGGACCGTACGATCGTGTTTCTGTCGACACCACGCTCGGGGGATACGACACATGAAGTGTACGAGATCGATGTAGATGGTGTGGCAAAGGCATGGCACGATGTCGAGATCACGTACGGTAAGACGTTCATCACGGCAATGGGACTGCTTTGTAGCCGGCACATAAGACTACGGGGCATTTCTCCCACTACAGGACCTCATGAAGTCTCATGCACGAATTCAATTGCATGCGAAGACTCGCCATTCTATCAGCGCTATATCAGCGACTGGTTCATTGATGGAACGGCTGTGGGCAAAGGCATGTCGGAGTATATGAATGTTGCCCGCATGAAGTCGGCATGGATACGTCCATTTCTGCGGCTGCCCCTTATCAACATTCTTTCACAGGTGGAGCGATGAGCGAGAATCGCATTCGAATTCTGCCAGAACATCTTGCCAACCAGATCGCGGCTGGCGAGGTTGTTCAGCGTCCTGAGTCCGTTGTGAAGGAGCTGGTAGAGAACGCTATAGACGCCGGCGCGACGAGCATTACGGTTGTCGTGCAGGAAGGGGGCTTGCGCTCCATCCAGATTGTCGATAATGGTAGCGGTATGCCGAAGGAAGACCTTGAGCTTTCGGTTGTGCGCCATGCCACGAGCAAGATCTCAACAGAATCTGACCTGCACGCTATTCACACGCTGGGCTTTCGCGGAGAGGCATTGGCCTCGATTGCTGCCGTCGCAGATGTCGAGATCGCCACTGCTTTACAGGGACAGCAACATGGCTGGACGCTGTTTTCGCAGCCCGGACAGATCCCAACATACAAGCCAACGCCAACGCGTGTTGGCACCTCTATCAGTGTGCTAAACTTGTTTGCCAATGTCCCAGCTCGGCGCAAGTTCCTGAAATCATCGCTTACTGAGTTTCGTTACATCAGTGAGACGCTCCAGAAACTAGCTATAGCACGTCCTGACATTAGGTTTGTACTCTACGACGGCCAATCACTTGTCATGGACGTTCAGCCGGCTTCAGCGGTTGAACGTCTGCAGCACGTGTTGCGGAGTGTACAAGAGAAAGACCTGCTACCACTTGACCATGCCGAGGGCGGCGTTTGGATCAAGGGATATGTTGGCAACCAAAGTGTGGTGCGTAAGAACAGAACAGGGCAGTATCTATATCTCAATGGCCGCAGCATCTACAGCAAGTCCCTGGCCTACGCCATCTCGCAGTGCTTTGAGCATATCATCCCCTCGGGGCAACATCCGTTGTTCGCCATTTGGATCGACATTGATCCCGAGCGTATCGATGTTAACATCCATCCGCAGAAGCATGAAGTAAAGTTCGATGATGAACGTGCGATCTTTCTCCTTGTTCAGCATGCCGTTACCTCGGCGCTTGCGTCGGCCCAACTGATACCCGATCCATCGGCGTTTCTGCCGTTGGCACAGCGACCATTGCAGTCTCTTCAGGGGGCTGGACAGGGTCATGTAGCAGTCAACCGTCTCACGGGAGAAATCCTCGAGAGAAGCCTGCCCGCCCCTTTCCCATCATCCCTCGGGTATAGTCAGGCACCGACGGGCACGCAGCCCCGCATTGCACCTGCGGCACACGGAGCCTATGCGCAGTTGATGACAGAGTTGCCACAAGAACACGTTCCTTCTGTGCTCTTTGTTGAACGTGGCCTTGCCATGTGCCGCCATGATGATGGAATCATGGTCGTGAGGCTCTTTGCGGCCCTCGAGCGTGTATTCTTCGAGCAGATTCAGCAGAAACGAGGATTGGGAGAGGTCTCGGCCGAGCAGCTACTATTCCCGGTTACCTTGAACCTTGATGCTGCAGACCAGGCACTGATCGCTGAGCATGATTCGCTAATCGCATCCTTTGGGTTTGATGTTGAAATCGCCGATGGAGTGCTTCATGTGCGCGGGATTCCATGGTTCGTAGCCGCTGGCGATGAAGAGTCTGGTATATGTGATGTGATCCAGAGTTTGCGTGAAGTTGTCACAATGAATGTGTCGGAACGCGAAGAGCAGATGATGATTCGCCTTGCCCGGTCTCGTGCGTTTTCTGCTATTCACGATGTTTCTTCTTCGCACGTGCAGCAGATCGTCAAGGATCTGCGAGCGTGCACTATCTCACATTTATCTCCGTCAGGCTTGCCGACCTACACGGTTGTTACGTTTGATGAACTGGAAAAGCGGTTGCAATGATGCTTGGTATACTTCGATTATTGGTTGTCATAATTGCAGCAACCAACGTTGCATTGGGGTCCATCTCGACGAGACCTGACGATGTCGATGTGCAGGAACTCTCAACCTGGTTTGAAGGCAGCTATTCTTCTGAAAAGCAAGCTAATGTTGACACAACGTATGCTAACGAACGCCTCGAAATCCGCCGAATCTGGCTTGATCGGACTGATGGGACGTGGTTTGTGGTGGAACGATTTATCGCGGCCAGGCCCGATACGCCTTTGCAACAGAGTGTTATGAATGTCCGTGCCGTCGAGGACAACATCACCGAGATACGTGTTTATGTGTGGAAGTCGCCGGAGAATGGTCAAGGTATGTGGAAGAATCCAGAACGTGCTGGCGAGTATGGGCCATCTGACTTACGCCTGATGCGTGGCTGCGAGATGTACTTTCAACGCAATGCGACCACGTTCTTTGGTGGCACGCACGGCACGGCCTGCAGAAGCGAAGTTGCGGGTACATCCTATGAGTCTCATTCCATGAGTATTTCTGCTATGTCCATAGCCCTCTGGGTGCGTGGATATACGGCTGAAAACAAACAAGTTTTCGGTTCTCTCAAAGGACCGTATTACTACCTCAAACAAAAGCCCTAATTTTGCGGGCGCATTTTTTTTCAATTGGCAACACCATGGCATCATCGAACTACTATGCATTGATTCTCGGAGCCTCGAGCGGATTCGGCAAAGCGGCTGCACTTGCTTTGGCAGAGGACGGTATCAACATCATCGGCGTGCACCTCGACCGTGCCGCTGGTTTGCAACAGGTTGAAGAGCTCAAGACGCAACTCGACTCCAAGGGCGTTCGCCACTTGTTCTTCAATGTCAATGCTGCCGACCCAGACCGCCGCGAAGAAGTTATGCAGGGTATCAAGGCAGAGCTTGAAGCACATCCCGGATCAACCGTGCGCATGATGCTCCACTCGCTGGCCTTTGGTACGCTCAAGCCATTCATTGCCGACAAGATCGAAGATGCGATCAATCAGAAGAACCTCGAAATGACGATGGACGTCATGGCCAACTCGATTGTGTACTACACACAAGACCTCGTTCGCCATGGCCTTATGGGGCCTGGGGGCCGTGTGATTGGCCTTACGAGCGCTGGATCTAGCCGTGCTCTTCCGGTCTATGGTGCAGTGTCAGCGGCCAAGGCTGCTCTTGAGTCATATTGCCGCCAACTCGCCATGGAGCTTGCTCCCCATGGCATCACAGCTAATACAATTCGTGCCGGCGTTACCTACACGCCCGCCCTTGCGAAGATTCCGAGCGCACAGGCCATCATGAACAATGCCATGATGCGCAATCCATCACACCGGTTAACAACCCCCGAAGACGTTGCAAACGTCCTTCGACTGCTTATCAAGGATGAAGCAGCATGGATCAACGGTGAGGTACTCGGCGTGGACGGCGGAGAAAACTCCGTCGATATGACGCTGTGGACGGTGTAGACAATTACGAGTTACCAATTACCAATTACGAGTTACCAATTACGAAGTACCAATTGAATAGGTACTCGGCACTCGGCACTTACAAGTAGTCTAGTACGTCGTGGCGTGTGAGCACGCCTGAGATGCGTCCAAACTCCTTGACTACAACAATCGGTGATGTCTTCAACAGCGAGATCGCTGCTTGCACATCAGCGTGGCTCTCGATGGTTGGGCAAGGGGCTTCCATGTGTATGGTGACATGGTTGGCAATGATCTCACGGTTTTCAAGAACTGATGCCATCAGCTTGTTCTCTCGAACGACTCCGATAACACCTGCATCGCTAACGACAGGTACTTCGCTGACCTCGTAGGAGCTCATGAGAGAAAGAGCCTCTTGAACTGTGGCATGAGGGGGCAGGCTAACGATGGCAGGAAGCGTGCCGCGCGATTTCTTGTGAGATAGGACGTCGCGCACGGCTAAGCGGTCTGAGGAGAGAAGATCCTTTTCCTGAAGCCATTCATCGGAGTGGTGCTTGGTGAGATAACGCTCGCCAGTATCACAGACGATAGCAACAACAACGGCTTCCTTAGGAAGCCCCTTGGCAAGCTTGAGTGCTGCCGCAACATTCATACCCGAAGAACCGCCGCAGAAAATCCCTTCCTTGCGAGCAAGAGCACGCGCCGTCATGAACGATTCCTTATCGGTGATGTTCATGATCTCGTCGATGACGTTGATGTCCAGATTGAGTGGGATGCGCTCTTGGCCTACGCCTTCAACGAGGTAGGGGAGGGCTTCCACAAGTCTGCCAGTTTCTTTGAATGTCTTGATGCATGATCCGACAGGATCTGCCGCAATGACGGTGATGTTTGGATTCTGCTGCTTGAGGTATCGCGCTGTGCCTGTGATCGTTCCGCCAGTGCCAATGCCAGCAATAAAGTGTGTTACAGTTCCATTGGTGTCATTCCAGATCTCAGGACCAGTGGTCTTCTCATGTATGGCAGGGTTGGCAGGATTGTCGTACTGATTCAGCATGACGGCGTTTGGAATCTCTTCACTCAATCGCTTTGCTGTGTTCCAGTAGTACTCTGGCGAACTCTGCTGAGCCGCGCTTGAGACGATCAATACATCAGCACCCAGGGCTTTGAGATAGCGCACACGTTCAGCTGAGGCTTTATCGGTCATCACGAACAGGCAATTGTACCCCTTCAACTTGGCCGCCAAGGCAAGGCCGATGCCGGTGTTTCCCGATGTCGGTTCAACGATCAATGCGCCGGGCTTCAGGATACCGTCCCGTTCAGCAGCCTCGATCATCGCGATTCCGATACGGTCCTTTACCGAGCCCCCTGGGTTGGCCGACTCAAGCTTGACGTATACAGAGGCTTCGATGCCCTCTGCAATGTTCTGAAGCTTGACAAGTGGCGTCTTGCCAACGAGGTCGAGGATTGATGCGTGAACGTTCATGATAATTCTTGCTCTAGTTGTTGACGATCGTACATGTCGGCATACAAGCCGCCGAGTTTTACCAGCTCATCATGCGAGCCATGTTCAACAATACGCCCTTCTTGTAAAACCACAATGTTGGTGCAGCGCTGAACAGTTGATATGCGGTGTGAAATGATCAGGGTGGTGCGATCCTGCATGACTCGATCCAAGCTCTGAAGAATGCGCTCTTCCGTCGATGCGTCAACCGCAGACAGAGAGTCGTCAAGTATCAGTATCGCAGGATCGCTAATGATTGCACGTGCGAGTGATGTTCGTTGTTTTTGTCCACCCGAGAGTGTAACGCCGCGTTCGCCGACAACAGTCTCAAACCCCAGCGGTAACTGCTCGATGTCCCGATCCAGGCATGCTGATTCGGCGGCACGCACAACGTCATGATCGGTTGCAGCGGGATTGCCGATGCGGATGTTCTCGCGAATTGTGTCGGAGAATAGGAACGATTCCTGCGGCACAACTGCGATTGACGACCGCAGGTTCGTGAGTGAATACTCGCGGATGTCGTGCCCATCAATCTGGACACTACCTGAGGAAACATCGTACAGGCGCGGCAACAGTCCGGCAAGTGATGACTTACCGCTGCCAACCGACCCAACGATACCGAGACTTGTTCCAGCAGGGATGCGCAGGTCGATGTCGTGAAGTACAACTGGACCATTGGCATAAGCCAGTGAAACACCACGAAAAACAATATCGCCGCGGATATCATGCTGTTGTAGGGGGCCATCGGTGATCGAAGACTGCATGTCGATGATCGCACCTAAGCGGCCCATGGATGCGGCCCCGCGCTGAATCATGCTCGTAACCCAGCCGATGGCTGCAATAGGCCACAACAGCTGATTGAGATAGATGAAGAACTGTGTTAACTCCCCAACAGTGAGGCTGTTCTTTGTCACCAAATAGCCCCCTACGCCTATCACAATCACGTAGCTGATGTTGAAGAGTACCGTCATGCCGGGCATCATCAACGACTGTACTTTGGCAAGACCAATGTTCTTCTGGTAATACTCTCGGCTTAACGCATTAAAGCGCTGCGACTCATGCTCGCCCCGTACATAGGCGCGAACAACACGAATGCCCGACGCCAGTTCCTGTGCCTGCGTCGTAATGTGCTCGTACTGTTCCTGCACAATGCGGTACTTCCGATGAATCTTGCGGCCCAGTCTGTAGGTGAGTGTTGCCACAAGCGGCACAGGTATCAGGATCGCAAGTGTAAGGGGCAGGTTTAGCGTGATCATCCATGAGAGCGCGAACAGAAAGGTCGTAACGGTGTTGGCCGAGTACATGATTGCTGGACCGATGAACTCACGTATAGACCCGATGTCATTCGAAAAGTGCGCAATGAGCGACCCCGTTGATCTGTCGTGATAGAACTGCTGCGGTTGGCGTGCGATCGCAGTCACGAAGTCGTTGCGAAGGTCCTCTTCGATAAAGCGCGACATCACGATGATCGTTCGCCGTGTCGCAAACATGAACAGACCGCTACCGATGGTAAGCAGCAGGATCTGGGTGATCAACCATTCAATCGGTTCGCCGGTCGTGCGACTTGTACTCAGCGTATCGATCGTTCTACCAACAACGCGAGGTACGGAAGTTGAGCAGATGTTCGAGATCGTAACGAATACCAACCCCAACATCAATCGCCACTTGTAGCGGTTGATGTATGGAATCAGCCTGCGTAGCTCGGCTATCGAAGATGTCTGCGCTTGTGTGGTAGGCATCAGGCGACAGTCACCTCTGAACAGAGGTAGACATCCTGGATGGCATTAAGCAATTGTACACCTTCGTTCATCGGGCGTTGGAACGCCTTACGTCCGGATATCAGGCCCATGCCACCTCCGCGCTTGTTAATGACCGCAGTAGTGATTGCCTCTGCCATGTCGTTGTTGCCCGATGGGCCCCCTGAATTGATCAGCCCAATTCGTCCCATATAGCAATTGGCAACCTGATATCGGCAGAGGTCTATAGGATGATCTGAGGAAAGCTCAGTGTACATACGCTTGTCGAGCTTTCCGTAGCTTGATCCGCCCATATTCAGCGCTTCAAAGCCGCCATTGTTCTCAGGAAGTTTTTGCTTGATCATGTCGGCGTTGATTGTGACACCAAGGTGATTTGCCTGACCTGTCAGGTCTGCCGCTACATGGTAATCCTTGTCGGACTTGAAGGCAGGGTTGCGCAGATAGCACCACAAGATCGTGGCCATACCAAGCTCGTGAGCTTGAGCAAATGCATCTGCTACGTCGACGAGCTGACGTGTGCTTTCAGGTGATCCAAAGTAGATCGTAGCACCAACAGCCGCAGCGCCCATGTCGGCTGCTTGCTTAACGCGGCCAAACATCACCTGATCAAACTTGTTGGGGTAGGTCAGAAGTTCGTTGTGATTGATCTTGACGACGAAGGGTATGCGATGTGCATATGTTCTTGCAACGTTGCTGAGCACACCAAATGTTGAAGCTACTGCGTTGCATCCGCCCTCGATTGCGAGCTCAACGATGTTCTTTGGATCAAAGTATGCGGGGTTCTTCGCAAAGGATGCCCCAGCGCTATGTTCGATCCCTTGATCCACTGGAAGGATTGATACATATCCCGTGCCGGCAAGACGCCCCGTATCATGAATCCACTGAAGATTGCGCAGAACTTTATTGCTGCGATCGGTACCCGTGAACATCCTGTCAACAACGCCAGGTGCAGGGGCATGGATAGCGTCCTTTGGAATCGTCGTGCAGGTATGCTGAAGATAGTAGTCGGACTGCGCGCCCAAAGCTGAGGTGATGTGATCGATCATAGCGGTTAGGATTCGAACTGTTCAAGAAGTGTCTGCAAAAATAGGCAACGGGCGACTGCTTCGTGTGAAACAGTCGCCCGTTGGGGATGAAAGTATCGCGTTCTTATCGTACGATGTTAAATGACGTCGTTGCGATCTGGTTGCCGTTGATGAGACGCACAAAGTAGACGCCGTTGGCAAGAGCTGAAACGTCTGCATTGAATTCATACGCGCCAGATGGCGCATAGGCCGTTGCAGCTTCCATCACAATGTTACCCATCGCGTTGATGATCTGAATTGCAACTGGTGCTGGGATGCCCGTCGTGTAATCGATAGAAAGCAGATCTTGAACAGGGTTGTTCTTCGGACGGACAATACCTGTTGTGCGAGATCCAAAGTCCACCAGACGTCCCGCCGTGAAGCAAACAAACTTCATCTCAACGCCAGCCACGTCGCCTGATGTTACCAAGCAGGTGAGCGGCGTTGTAGCCTTAAGATCGACAGGGAGCTTCGCATTCGCGTTCAAGAAAACGTCGAAGACCGGCGTCACAAAGTCGCCTTGGGTAAGAGGTGCACCCGCCGAAGTTGCAACAACTTCAAGCTTTCCAGCTGAGACAGTTGGATTAAACTGCCAACCATTCATCTGTGGAGCTTGGAATGCGTTGAAGCGAATTGCTTCCGGATCATGCGTAAACGTTAGCGTTACCGTGTTGAGTTGTGCACCAGCAAACTCAGCGGCGTTAAAGGAGACGCCAACAGGAAGAACAAGCTTCTGGCCAACACTTGCAGAAGGAGTCTGCGTATAGCGGAACTGCAGTGGAGTAGTGATCCCTTCGCCAGAGATAGAGATGTTCAGTTTGAGATTTTGATCATTTGCGATAGATACTGCTGCGGCGAATTGACCAACTGTTTGCGGTTGGAAGGTAACCGTAATGATCTTCTTTTCACCTGGCTTCAGAACAAAACCTGTAAGCTGGTCAATTGAAATAGAAGCCACGTCGCCTGTGAGCACTGGCGTCTGACACGTAAGATCATAGATCAAGCTTGGATTCTCGATCGTGAAGGAGTCTGTGCGAGTTGCACACGTTAGCGTCTTGGCGAACACGATCGGGTTAAACGAAGACTGATCTTTACCGATACCTTGTACGACGACGATCGTGTCTGTGTACGGCGGCACCGGACCTGGGCCTGTCTTTGCATCGTGTGTGATCTTGACGTTGACAACGTTGTTGCCGATTGACTGTGGCGTGAACGTAACTGGAAGCTCTAGTGGGGCAGAGCCCGGTTGCAGAACGATTGGGAATGTTGGTAGTGGATTCGTCCATGCAAACGATGGGTCGTTTGTTACGAATGCAACATCATTGATGGTAAGAGCATTGTCAGAGTCGGTGTTGCGAATCACCACCTTGCCATTGGCGTCAGGCGATTGCGTATTCACCGTCCATGGTGCAAATGTGTAACCAGTAGCTGCGATAGCCGGTAAGAACCCTACACCACGTGCCTCGCCGATTAGCGGCGACGTTTCTTTGCCCTTGATGATTGCGCGAACGGTTGCTGACAGTGGCCCTCTTGCCTGAGGTGTAAAGACAACAGGGATCGTAATTGAAGCGCCGGGCGCTAGTTTCTGTGGGGTGGCAGGGGGCGTAAAGGTAAAGTGAGGATTTGTTGCATCATCAATCGTGATGGATGTTACTTCCGCTTCCTCGGTGTTCAAATTGGAGATCGTGAGCGTACCGTTCGTCGGGGTTAGGAGTCGAACGCGTCCTAGGTTCACGCTATCGATGATAACGCGTGGTTCGACGATCTCAACCGTCAATGTTGAAGCCGCATCGCCGCACTCGGCAGGTAGACCGAAGTTGATCTGAGCCGTTTTGACGCCAGCTGTTGCGGCTGTTACATCAATCTGGACGTCGAAACACTGTCCAGGCTGAAGCGTGAACTTGCCGGTGTTCTTTACGACAATCTCCGGTGCAGAGGAAACAACGCGCATATCGCCTGAGAGAGTCAGCGGGCCGGTGTTCTTGAGCACACACGTTACATTGAATGGACGCGGCTGGCTCAACGGCACCTTGCCCAGGTTAACTGTAGGTTGACGTTCCCATACGCATGGTGCGGCCGCGTCGCCCTCGAGCGGCAGCTGTGCCTGTGCGTTGCAATCACCGACAACTTCGAGCAGAGCTGTCCGCATGCCTGTTCCCGTTGGAACAAACAGCATCTCAATGTTTAGCGCTTTGCCAGCTGCAATGCGCTGCCCAACAAGTGAGCTGATGAGTTTGAAGTCGATGGCATTGGCACCGACGATCTTGGCCGAGCGAATGGTAACATCGAAATCGCCTGAGTTTCTTAGCGAGCCAGCAAAGACGTTTTGACTTGTATCGCCCTGCGGTGTCTGTGGGAATGTACCCTTGGCAATCGTGAAGGCGAGCGTTGGTGACTTGACGGAGAATACTGTCTTGCTTTCATCGCTCGATGCTGGTGATGCACCGTTCTTGAAAACGTAAACGTCCGTGCCGCCAGCATTTGGCAGGGTCACAGGCGGCGGGGTAAAGGTCTTCGGACCGCGGTAATGATCTGTCTCGTAGGTGAAGCCCAAAGCATCAGTAACGCGCTTTGCTTTCATTGTAAACCCAGCAGGGGGCACACCAAGGCTAAATCGTGGGTATCCGGCCATGTCGAAGATCGCATAGTAGTCGCGGTCTGTTGCGTTGTTGTAGACGTTTGACTTCTCAACAACACCTGAACGGTTAACGCCAAGTTCGATATAGCGTTGGAACTTTCCGTAAACAACGACCTCCGGGTTGCCCAGCGCGTCATAGCGGATGCCCAAGTCGAGCGCATTGGCATGGCTGCTCTGGATAGCTGTTCCCTTTGTCACCGTATTCCAAGCAAGTGCTCCCGTGGAGTCGAACTTGAAAATGAACATGTTACGCGTGTCGCGCGCCGAGCGCGACAACGGGAAGGACCCAAACGTGGCTGCAGGACTTGAGAAGTACCCCGCAACATAGAAGTTGCCTCGGCGGTCAGTGATGCATCCAATAATCTTCTCTTCATTTGATGCCGAACCAGTGAGCAGCATCACTTTCGTCGGTGCAGTAATGTTGCCGTCCGAGTCGAACTCCACAAAGTAGCCATCAATGTTACCGGCGGCACTTGGCTGAGTAACAGGACCAAACTTTGTAGCGCCGTCATAATAACCAGTTGCGAATACTTTAAGGCCGGATGGCGTTACAGCAACAGACGTTGCCGTGTCCTGGCCTGCACCACCGAGTTGTTTTGCCCATACATACTGTGCAATAGGGGCAACACTTACGCGCACCTTGTAGTTAACACCCGCTGCTGGCGGGAGCCATTTGAATTGAAGGCCTGTAGCTGCAGCATTGATCACGTTCCAGTTTGTTCCTCCGTTGGCGGAGTATTCAATCTTTACTGGCTGGCTCGGAAGCACGCCGGCCCATTTGATGTTCACCGTGTCACATGTTGATGTAAGCTCGCCCCCAACCGGTGACTGCAGCAAAATGATGCCTGTGCCACCAACGAGGGTGATGTTAGGCGCACATGGACCACCGGTAAACGTAAGCTGTGCCTGACGGAAGGCCTGCGTGGCACCCTGCGTGAATTGCACACGCAGTACGCGCTTTGCATTCGGGTTGAGATTAAATGGTGAGAACGTTGTCTGATTCAGAGGGTAATTCCAGTCAATAACCTTGAAGTAGGTCGATGGCGTTATCTGGAAGTTGTTGGCAGTAAATGTGGCCCCTTGGGCAGTAAGCGTAACGTTGGCAAAGAATGACTGGTTTGGCGATGGGTCTCCGCAGAAGAGGACAGGGTCACTGACTTCAACACGGGCAACGCTTGAAGGGGGCGCTAGGAATGCCACGGTGGTCGATGGATTCGAACCACGAATCATGGAGATAGTGGCCGTTCTGCTTTGTCCTTGCTGATTACATGAATATGGAGCGATCCAGCTGATCTGGCATACTTTCTTGATCTGAGTTTCGAGGGCCAAATTGACATAGAGGTCAACAAGGCCTTTTTCCGTGGTGACAATCGACTTGCCGCCGGTTCCACGAGACATATTCTCGAGTACCCAGTATGTTGTTGGCTCAAGAATCGTTACGCTAAAGAAACGGATTCCCAATCCATTCATCTTCGTAACGTTATCGCTGGCGAACTTGGTCTCACTTTTCGTCGACGAAGCGTCGTTGATATCCGGAGATGGGTGTCCGTCTGTGAGGAAGAAGGCATACCGCGGAATATTGGCTGGTCGCTTCTGGAACATGTCGTAGATGTTGAATCCTTGATTGCTCTCAAACGGGAGCACGTAGTTTGTTGCGCCAACAGGATTCTTGATCTTATTCAGCGAGTCAATGATCGGCTGCGCATTGTCCGCCCAATCGACGACAAGCCTGTAGGCACCGGCGAACGTCACGAGCGCAACGCGCGTATTTCCCGAGAATTTCACCCGTCCTACGAAGGCCTTCAGTGCATCTTTGGCATACTCGATGCGCTTCTTGCCATCTACGAGCTGGTCCATAGATGTTGAAACATCGAGAATCAACAGGATGCTTGCCTCCGGATCTGTCGGCAGCTCTTTACAGTCGTGGGTTACCGTGGGCGTCATGTCCATCGGAGCGCCACCCTGCATCGTCTCCTGCACGCGAAAATCTGAGGCGCGCAGATCGGTGATCGGGTTGCCGGATGGATCAAACGCGATGTAGTCTGCGGTGATCTTGGGAAATGCGGAAGTGTTAACTCCGTAGACGCTGATCGACTGCGCCCAAGCGGCTGTAGCTGAGAGCACAGCGACAATGAGCAGGGTAAAGGTCATGCGTAGTGCCTGCATGATCGTTCCTTTGACAGTAATGGTAGAGGTAGAATTCATAATCAAGGTTAATGTTAGCTGATCGCCGGCTCAAGAATTCGAATCGTCTTTGATGTGGCATCTATCTCGGCCTGGACGCCCAGCGGCATGGTGAGCTTGCTACGGACATGTCCAAACGGTAGTCCGTAGACAACCGGGATGCCAAGCGAGGCCAGCCGTTGTTCAAATACTTGCTCAAGTGTAAACGATACAGGGGATATCGACGTTCCACGAGCTTCGCAATCACGGAAGTTTCCGAGGGCGACACCTTTGCATGATTGCAGCTTGCCTGCAAGCCAGAGTTGCGTCAGCATGCGATCTACGCGGAATGGCTCCTCGTTAACCTCCTCGAGAAAGAGGATTGCGTCGGTTGTATCGATCTCGTACTTCGTGCCAAGGGTGCTAACAACAAGAGCCAGATTGCCCCCTGTAAGCTTGCCTTGGGCAATACCTGGGGCAATGGTGGTTAGTCGACTATTAGAGAACGTCGCTAGTGTATGTGACGTCTCGGCAATGACGGTCTCGCGCAGACTACGTACGGTAAACTCGTCAAAGGATGACGAGGCAACGGGGCCGTGAAACGTTACAACTCCGCTCAGCTGATTGGCTGCAATGAGCAGGGCCGTGATATCACTGAAGCCCATGATGATTTTGCCAGCCTGACGGATCGCTGCAAAATCCAGCATTGGCAGGATGCGCATCACTCCATAGCCGCCTCGGGCACAGACTACGGCATCCACTTCTGGATCTTCAATGAACTGCATGAACTCCGAGGCACGTTCGTTGTCTGGGGCAGAGAGGTACCCGTTGCGCTTCGAAATATTCTTGCCAAGCTTAACCTTAACGCCCCAGAACTTGCAGAGGTCTGTGAAGTCTTTAATGTCTTGCGTGTTTGCCGCGCTGGCAGGACAAACGATGCCAACCGTTGATCCAGGTCGGAGTCCGCGGGGGAGTACCCGTGCGAGCGGAGCAGGTGCGGCCGATTCTGATCCGGCGCGCGCCAAGCTTGTGCCGAGACCACCGAGTGTCAAGGCCGCAGACAGCGATGTGATGAACGATCGTCGTTGCATGAACAATTCGTTGTAGTTGATTGGTCGTAAAGCCAGTTAGGGCAAGGAGCAAATCTACAATTTTTACGCTATCGTCGTAAACCATCATTATCAACGTTGGTTACTGAAATGGACGTATATTTGCCGCTTCGGAAAGGTGCAAGAGTGGTTGAATTGGCACGCCTGGAAAGCGTGTGTACCGGTAACGGTACCGCGGGTTCGAATCCCGCCCTTTCCGCATGAAGATCCTTACGGCCGAGAATTGGTCCAGAGTTCGGCGTCTGTCCGGCTGGACGGCGGTCGTGGTCGTTGGGATTATTGTCGTTGGAATGCTCGGATCGTTAGCGTGGCGGATCGCGCACCCACCGGTGTCCCCGCTGGCAAACGAGGAGGATCCGCGGAGCACGATCCAAATTGAAATCGTAAATGCTAGCGGACGGAAGGGGGCTGGAAAACAAGCGCTCGACTTTTACCGCAAGCGAGGTTTTGACGTTGTCGAAATCTCATCTTCGGCCGAACGGCCGTCGAAAAGTACGGTCATTGACCGTCTCGGAGACAAACAATCGGCGCTGAAGGTTGCCGCAGCACTTGAGATCGCAGACTCGCTCGTGGTATCTGGCATTGATTCTATGCGCTTTCTGCGGGCCAGCGTTGTTCTGGGGGCTGATATCGACAAGCTTACCGCATTTACAAACTGACGACGCATAACTATATTCTTCATCAAAACATTAGGCACATCGGTGGCGCTCACAAAACCACGCAGCACAAAGGGTAGAGCAGTTCTTTGCGCACGACTAGCACAAGAAAAACTTGCTCACGAGATTCTCATTCTAGACCTTGGTGCAATCGAAACGTCACCGGCAGATTATTTCATCATTGCCACCGTTGATTCCGACGCCCAGCTTCGGGCAATTGCAGACAGCATCGAGGTAACTCTGAAGCACATGGGGTTTGGTTTCCCCCGGCTCGAGGGTAAAGGCGAAAGCTCATGGGTCATTCTCGACTATTTCGATGTGGTCGTGCACTTGATGCTCCCTGAAGCTCGTGAGTTCTATAAGCTGGAACGGCTCTGGGGTGATGCGCCTGCTATGACGCTTACGGAATCAGGAGCAACGAAGGCAGTTCCGAAGGTATCGAAGAAGGTTGTCGACGTATGATGCAGCAGTATATCGAGCCGCAGTTTCGCGCAGCGCTAGCAGCGCTTGGCGTAGATCATGCCAGTCCGATTCAGTTTAGTGTCCCACGCCAGGATGGTCATGGCCATTTGGCGACCAACATTGCCATGGTCCTCGCAAAGGGGCTCGGTAAGCAACCACGTGCATTTGCCGAGGCAATCGTTGCCGCACTTCCGACCTCGGACCTCGTGGCTGGGGTGGAGATTGCTGGTCCGGGGTTTATCAACATTACGTTTTCCGATGCCGTCTATCACGCCATGCTTGCAGACCTCGACGCACTCGGTGATGCCATCGGACGCTCGAGCGTGGGCAGCGGTAAGACCGTTAACATTGAGTACGTCAGTGCAAATCCAACAGGCCCCCTGCATGCTGGACATGGCCGTAACTGCGCCGTGGGCGACACGGTTGCCAACCTCTTTGCCTGGAATGGTTACGCGGTAACGCGCGAGTATTACTTCAACAACGCCGGCAATCAGATGAATAAGCTGGGCGAGAGCATCTATGCTCGCGTTCAGCACAGACTGGGCACTCAGGAATTCCCGTTCCCGGAAGATGGGTATCATGGTGAGTATATCCACACGATTGCCGACATCGTTGTCGAGCAGGTGGGAGATCAACTGAATGTCATGCCGGAGGATGAGGCAAAGGCCCTTTGCCGCAAGCAGGGCGAGATGTGGTGCTTTGCAGCAATCCAAAAAACGTTGTCAACGCTGAACATCCACCACGACGTGTACTTTAACGAAGACTCATTGTACGGCGATGGTAAGGTAACGTCAACAGTCGAGGAACTTCGTTCCAAAGGTCTGGTCTACGAGAAAGACGGAGCCACATGGTTTGCCCTGACGGAGCTCGGAAACCAGCAAGACAAGGTGATCGTAAAGTCGACGGGTGAGCCAACGTACCGGTTGCCCGACATTGCCTACCACCGCGACAAGCTGCAACGTGGCTATGATGTAGTCGTCGACATCTTCGGGGCAGACCATATCGCAACTGTGCCGGATGTTTTGGCCGGCGTGCGTGCTCTTGGTTTTGATACTGACCGCGTGCGGGTTGTGATTCATCAAATGGTCACGTTTGTCGAGAACGGCGAGGTTGTCAAGTTTTCCAAGCGCAGCGGCAAGTCATTCACACTCGATGAACTGATTGAAGAAGTAGGCGCAGATGTGGTCCGTTTCTTCTTCATCATGCGTGCTGTTGGAACTCATTTGGAGTTTGACCTAGGCCTAGCCAAGGAAGAGGGTGATAAGAATCCAGTGTTCTATCTCCAGTATGCCCACGCTCGTATCTGCTCGATCCTGCGTAAAGCGCAAGAACGTGGTGTTTCAGTTAACGCTGGTGCAGATGTTTCCTGTCTGGTTCACCCACGTGAGATTGAGCTGATCAGTCTGCTTTCACGGATGAAGGCAAACGTTGAGCGCTCATGCGAGAACCTCGAGCCACACACGATCGCAGAGTATCTACGCGATCTGGCTGGCGCCTATCATAACTTCTATCATGATTGTCGAATCCTCGGAGCCGAGGAGCCCCTTGAAAGTGCACGTTT
>CANGZU010000004.1 GCA_947458785.1 Ignavibacteria bacterium | reverse complement strand
CTTCAGAAACTCAATGTCATGGTCGGCTACGCAGAGTCACGCCAGTGCAAGCGTAATGTTATTCTCGCATATTTCGGTGACCGCACTCACGAAGGTACCTGCGGTACATGCTCGAGCTGCACTTCTGCTAGCCAGCAGCGGACGCCCATCTCAGATCGCATGCGTGAAAATATCAACGCGCTGATCACAGCTACATGGCAGGTGCGCGGCAAGTTTGGCCGGCATGTGATCGTAGACATTGTGCGTGGTATCGCATCTGCAAAGGTCCAAGACTACCGACTCGACCGAAGCATCGCATTCGGAGCATTGCGGGAGAGATCGAAGCCAGAGCTACTCGAAGCCATTGATGTTGCGCTTGATGCAGGACTACTTGTTAAGAGTGCAGATCTCTATCCAGTGATCGGAGTTACGGAAAAGGGTGTTGACCATGCGGGCCCCTTACCAAAGCCGCTGGCAATGCAGCGGTCGAACGACTTTCAGCAAGAACGTAACCAAGGTATCTATGATCGTGTCCTTGGCCGGCTGTTTGCGATGCGCGAGCGTATTGCGGCTCTTCAAGGTGTTTCGGAGCAATCACTCTGTACGAATGCTGAGCTGGCAGCACTTGCCAAGGATTGTCCGACGTCGCTTGCAGAGGTCGTGCCTGGCCGTCATGGCAGTGCAATGTTCCTGACACAATATGCCGGTGAGATATTCGGTTGCATGCAGGATGAAGACCAGCGAGGTACGTCCGCAAAAGGTCCCGTGGACGTCGACGTTGAGCGCATGCTCAGGGTCCTTAGTGACAGAACCACGTTTGAGGGGCTTGCGCAGGAAATGAAGATGACCAAACCAGCACTTGCTGCGATGCTGCAGAGAGCCATAGAGTCGGGTCGGCCCCTTGATCGCGGTAGCTTGATCGATGAATCCCTCTTTGCGCGTGTTATCGATTACATGCGCTATCATCGCTATGCCAAGCTGCGCGATGTCCGTGAGCATCTTGGTGGCGAACCATCGTTGCCAGAGTTGCGGGTTGCATTAGCATTTGCCAGACGTGCTCTCTATTCCGAGATTGAGATAACATGATCGTTCGATTGACCATAGCTGTTGCATGCATTGTGTTGTTCGGCAGCGCGCAAAACGCCTCGGCTCAGGACATTCTGGTGCTCACGTCTACGGATCAGCTGCCTGCAGAACTTCGTTCCATGCAACCAACACGGGTTGTTCCAAACGGACTTCTTGAAAAGGGGAGCGAAACGCTGCAAGACGGGAAGGTCAGTGCATCACTGTTACGGCGACTGCATCGGTATGTTCGGATCTCACGATCCAACATGACAGCTACGATCGACTCGATTCGATCGATCCCTGGTGTGATCGCCGCATGGAATGTGCAACGCATTCAGCTACATGCTGGACCGCCCGAGGAGACTCCCATCAGTGATGATTCACTTTCATCGAGCCAATACGCACTCGAGCTAGTAGGAGCCCGACAAGCATGGCAGCTTGCAAGTGGAACAGGTATTACGATCGGAATCATCGACACTGGAATCGATTGGGACCATGAAGATCTGCGAGATGCTCTCGCGATATCCCCCAAAGAAGATCTCAATGCCAACGGCCGGTTCGACGCATGGCCTTATGATCAGGAACGCGCCGGCATATGGGGCGATCTCAACGGGATTGATGACGACGACAACGGCATGGTCGACGATGTGATTGGCGCTGACTTTGTGGATCAGGAGTTTCGCAACCTTGGTGATGACCGATGGTATGACCCTGTGCCGTTTGATGAACATGGTCACGGCACACTTGTTGCCGGTGTTATCGCTGCAACGAAGGACAACAGAAAAGGCATCGCAGGGCTTGCACACGGCGCTCGTCTGCGTGCGATTCGAGCATTTGATGCAACAGGTTCTGCAGAGGAAGATGACATCGCAGCAGGACTTGTATATGCGGCGTCCAACGGAGTTGACATTGTCAATATGAGCTTTGGTGACGGAGTCAATTCACCGCTCATGCAGGATGCCATCGAATATGCCCGTACACAAGGCTGCATACTGGTGGCCTCTGCCGGAAACAGTGGCATTGTATCGACGCAATATCCTGCTAGCTATACAGGTGTTATCGTTGTTGCTGCAACCACCAACAAAGACCTGCGAGCCCCGTTCTCATCAACAGGACCAGTTGTTTCGCTCAGCGCGCCGGGTCAGGCCATCATTACGACCAGTGTTAACTCGCGGTATCGTACCGTGAGCGGTACATCGTTCTCTGCGCCCTACGTTGCGGCTACCGCAGCACTTCTGCTGGAGAGGTTCCCAGATCTTGGGGCAGAGGAGATACGCGGTACGCTTATGGCAAGCTCAAAGGATCTCGGTGAGATCGGTTGGGATCCTCTGTATGGGGCTGGCAGACTCCGTGCAGATGCTGCTCTTGCCGCGCTCGGCACGAGCCGGCTTGCAATCACACACCCATTGAACGAGCAGGAGTTCTTCGCGGAAACCCAAGAAATGGTTGTACTTCGCGGTTCAAACCATATCACAAACTTCGAACGTTACGAAGTATCCGTTGGACAGGGTGTTGATCCGCGGCAATGGACCGTAGCCTTCACTCGGTCGGTTTCTGTCATCAATGACACGATTGGCGAGCTGAGCATCGATACACTTTCTCTCGGCCTGCATACGATACGCATGCGGGTATACTGTACAGACGGGCGTCATCATGATGCGCACGTGCGCATTCGAGTCACAAGGCAGACAGATAATCGACGAGCATATGAGCACGTAACGGCATGGATGCGAGAGCGAAAGACCGATGTTGTGACCCTCTCAACGTTTGTTCCAACGAACGTCGCGATCACTGATGGCAGTGCACCATTTGCCGATGTCGCATCAACTCCAAAGAAGTATGCAGCGTTGCATAGTATTGTTCTTCCAGATACATGGGGAACAACAACATCCGACCGATTGATACAGATAACAACAACGCCCATGGTTGGAGAGTCATTCAGTACTGGTCATTCGTTGGTTAAGCCCCCGTATCAAGCCATCCCGACAACGGGATGGGATACGGTTCTATCAGCCCCTTGGGCGGGATACGTTCTCAATGACGTACGTGACATTTATCGCGATGGTGGCAAGTGCGTTGTTATGAACGATCTGTCCGATGGTTCGTTCGGACGTACCATTGTAACGCAATTCAAGGACGGACGATGGATTCTGCGTGATTCGTTGAGCGATACGTACATCCCTCGCGCACTGAGTGATGTAAATGGTAACGGTCGTTACGAAGTGCTGTGTCATGTTGTTGGTAAGACTGTGCTCTTTGAACAGCAAACACCAACCTCCTCGCTCTTTGGTTCTGTCCTCTTTGCTGACACAACAAACGTTCTGAACGCTGCTGGCGCAGCAGACATCGACGGCGATGGCAGGGAAGAGATCCTTGCGCTTGCTGATAACGCATGTTATGTCTACACCTGCAAGGACGACAAGTTCTCGCTCCTAGGTATTGCCAAGAATACGAGTGAGCCCCCTTCGTCAAGCGCAACAAATCGTGTTGATGAGATAAGCATCGCAGCGGGTGATTTCGATGGTGATGGTAAGATGGAGATCGCATTTTCTGACACAGACGGAGATCTCGTTATACACGAATGGAACGGTGCCTCATTCGAGGAGGAGATTGTTTTTGAGAATCCAGGGGCAGGGGGCTCGGGTTTCGTTGCTGCAGGAGATGTGAATGCCGACGGACTTCCTGACATCCTGCATGGCATACCAGACAGCGTCGAGGCAAATGCAGATGGCGAGTATGGGCGTCAGGTATGGACCTACAATCTCTACACGGCAGACCAGTCAACTGGCCACTTCAAAGTATGGACTGATCGAGTTGCTGGTGTTCGACTCGGCATCGGTTATCGAAACGGAGTTGCTATTGCCGACATCGATTCAATGCCCGGTGCGGAAATCATTATCAGTGCATTCCCGCGACTCTTTGTGTTCGGCCGCGACACTGTGCAGCGTGAGATTGTCCCGAAGGCCTTTTTCGATGACGTAGCAACGCCGCGCGTTCTTGCCTACGATGTCGATAACGATGGACGCGTAGAGCTTGGCTTCGGATCAACGATTCCTGAAATCGGCGCTATGACGAACTTCACGTTCGTTCGGCAAACAGATCGTGTGCAGTTCCCGGCTCCGAGTGCGCTGCGAGGAGTACATGAACCAACTGACAGTACACTCGGTACCATTCGGCTATCATGGTTTCCTGTTGATGGAGCTGCCTCTTATCAGTTAACTCGACGAGTAGGACGAGTTGATTCCGTGATTGCAGAGACTACGTCAACAAGCCACGTATACAAGATGCGGGGCATAGCAGATTCAGTGATCTCGTTTGTCGTGCGTGCTGTTCCAAGTGGTAATTCTGTCCTTGCAGGCAGAGAATCAAACCGGGTTGTCATCGACGCACGCCCTGTTATCCTCGGAGTAGGGCTCGATCGCACAACGATCACGAGGCGAGAACTTCGTGATGGGTTGACCTTGAGCTTTGCCATTGGCGCAGGCGGAGTGTTCCCACGTGGACTCTCATTGCCGGCCCAGCAACTTCTATCTGTTCGAAGCAACGACGTGATCACGACAGCGCGTTATGGCCGGCCGCGTGGTGACATAGCACTCGATCTTGTCTTTCCCGGTGTTGAGTACACAGAAGATTCTCTTCGCGTGACTATTAAGATTCCGGTCAGCCGGGATCTATATGTGGGTAGGACGTTTACTCTGCGAGTTGTTGATACACCAGAGCCGGAGCGTTTACGTAAGCTGATAACTCTATCAGGCGTTACCGTGCGAACACCTCTTGAGCTCACTATCCGGTTCTCACACCCAGTGGATGGCAGTGCACTTAAAGCATCAGCATATCAGCTTCGTCCAGCAGGAGTGGTGAGCAGCGTGGCACGTATCGACGATTCGACAGTCTTGCTGGCACTCGATGCAGGGGCGCCGTTGAAGGCGATTGGCATCACGTATGCCATCACGGCAAGAGATGTCACGTTTGACACAACGCACGCAATTGCCCAAGGTGCTGGCAGCACGCTCACCTTCAGCGTGTTTGGGAGCGGGGAGCAGGACGTCTACGCCTACCCTCAGCCGCTGAGACTGCAGGCGCATCAGGAACTCGTGTTTGCTGGACTGCCAGCGATCGCCGATGTTGAGATCTTCGATGTCAACCTCAAACCAGTAGCGTTTCTGCGCAGTGTTGACGGTAACGGTGGACTGCGATGGAATCTCCGTACAGCGTCGGCTCGAGATATTGAACCTGGCGTCTATTACTACATTGTCACGAGCCGAGATCCTGATGGAAGTTCCGATGTTTGGCCGATGAAAAAGTTACTCATCCAGCGATAAGCAGTCGCCGCAAGCCCCCTACATCACCATTGCTCAAGATGGCAAGTACATCACCAGGGTGGACCCGGGAGACCAGGTGTTCAATCACGACGCGGCCCCATTCTTTGTCGGATGCAAGTGCTGCATCTAAGCCGATAGCTTCGATACCCTGAAGCTTGATTTCATGCATAAGGCGGTCTGTGTCGAGCCGTTCCTCGGGTGCATAGCGTTCGGGTCTGTTGACTGGTCCAAGGCATACTGTTGTTGCTCCGGCAAAACAAGATGCCAGTTCGTGCTGGAAAAAGTTTCGTGTCGTCGTGTTTGAGCGTGGTTCGAACACAACGTGCAGACGCGCGCTCGGATACTTCTGACGCAACGCCCGCAGGGTTAACTCGATGGCTGTTGGATGATGCGCGAAGTCGTCGATCACTGTTGCACCATTCCACAACCCGAGCTCCTCTAGACGTCGCTTGGGCGGGGAAAACAGCGGCATGGCTTGCTGCTGCTCTTCACGTGAAAGCCCAGCATGAAATGTTGCCGCTATGGCCATAGTTGCGTTACGAACATTGTGTATTCCGGGCATTGGCAGGGAAAATGTACCATAGTTGGAGCCGGCGTGTTTGACGTTCCAGATTGTTGTGCCGCCGAGCTCTTGCACGTCGTCGATGCACCAGGTAGCATCTAGAGAAAGGCCGACTGTCTCAACTGTGCAGTGTGCGTTCTCTGTTGTTGCGAGGGCGTTGTCATCATCTGCATTTACCAATGCAACACCACTCTGGGGGATAACACGGATCATCTGTTTGAACGAGGTAATAATGGCCTCGACAGACGAAAAGATGTCGGCATGATCAAATTCAAGATTGTTGACGATTGCAATCGTCGGACGATAGTGCACAAACTTGCTTCGTTTGTCGAAAAACGCAGTATCATATTCGTCGCCCTCGGATACAAACACCCCTGCACGCGTATTGTGGATGTCCGCTGAAACAGGTCGGCAACCATACTCGAAGTTTTGTGGGACTCCTCCGATTAGGTATCCTGGCTGAAATCCTGCGTGTTCGAGAAGCCAAGCAGTAATACTCGAGGTTGTAGTCTTGCCGTGCGTACCAGCACATACGATCGACGTGTTGCGGTCAATGAACAACCGACCCACCAGTTCGGCCATCGATGAATACGGCCATCGATTATCGAGAACGAACTCCAACTCCTCGTTCCCTCTGCTGATCGCATTGCCTATAACCGTCAAATCTGGGCAGAGGGCCAGCAATCGTGTAGCATCATACCCCTCGAACCGTTCGATGCCGGCATTGGCAAGAACACTGCGCATCGGCTCATAGACAGGCCCATCACTACCCGTGACGGTATGTCCCTGCAGTCTACATGCCACTGCAACAGAACCCATAGCGGTTCCTCCGATGCCAACGAAATGGATATGCATGCTTTCAGTGCCTTGCGCGAAATGTGGTATCTTGTGTTGTTACAAAGATAGAACGGGACAATCATGCGCTTCATAGCACTCCTCTGCACTACTTTGCTGCTCCTCTCTCCATCTCCGAGTGTTGGGCAGTACTGGCAGGTGACTACCGGGCCTGCAGCTTCTGCTGTATGCCTTGCGACAAACAGTAAGGGGCATGTGTTTGCCGGTACAGACTACAGCAAGGTCTACCGCACGACTGACAAAGGCGAGACGTGGGATTTTTCCGACCGCGGTATTGATGACGGAATCAACTTTGTAACCATTAGCAACATCAAGGTTGGTGCCAATGATGTTGTGTTTGCGTCTGTCAATGGCGTTGGTGTTATGCGATCAACGGACGACGGCCAAACATGGCAGAAACTCAATCTTGGATTTCAGGTCTCATCGGGTAGCCGCATCTATGTAGATACAAAGATCCTCGCTGGAGGAGCTACGAGTCTCTTCGTAGGATACGACAACGGTCCTGCAGATTTGCGCATGTGCCTCTCGGCTGACAATGGCGAGACGTTTGTGAACATTCCACGGTCAAATATCCCGGGTGCTACCTCGGCTTTGTTTGAAGTGTTTCAGTCGCCGAATTCCGATAAGCTCTTTGTTCTTGTTGCCTACAACAAGGGCTTGTATCGCTCAACCAATAAGGGCGCGTCATGGACGCGCATCGATTCTGATCCGCAGTCTGGTGAGAGTGACGATAACTTCCGCGTGATGACGCACGATGAAAAAGGGCACCTCTACATTGGCAGGAATGCACTTCCGGGATCGACACGTAGCAAGAACGCTGTTGTTATGAAATCAGTCAATGACGGCGACTCGTGGACGTATCTGACAACCGGTTGGGATAACGCCGATGTTACCAACAACAGAGTCTCCGGCATTGCCATTGGCAAGAACGGTGAGATGTGGGCAACGACGGAAAAGATCTCAGGGCCATTTCATAGCACCAACTACGGGGCTACCTGGACGCTTGTCCGAGAAGGTCTTGAGTCGATCGATGGCTCTGCCAATGGCGTCATTGTAACCAAAGACAACCACGTCTTCGTTGCTCCTAAAGGTACCTTCGTTCACCGTCATCTTGATCCTGCATCCAGTGTCGATGAACTGTTCAGCGGACAAAGTTTCATCGAAACGCATCCTAATCCGGTGCGCGATCAGATCTCGGTTGACTTGCGTTCGGTCGTGGCTGGGGCAGATGTAGTTATCCGTGTATACTCTCTGCTAGGAACCGAAGCTCTTCCAAGCCTTACGCTGCCAGGATATGCAATCACGGGAGCGTCAGTGCATCTGAATGCAGCGCCCCTTGCCGCTGGTACATACACTCTAGTTGCCAACATTGGTGCTGCAACGGTGACAAAGACATTCGTCAAAACGAACTAAGACCTACTTCCGTTGCGGATCGGTAACCTTTGTTACCCACCAGAGGCCGTCGCGCCGTACGGCGCTGAAGTTCATCTTGCGGATATAGTCCAGCGTGATCGAAACCTCATGTGCGTCCGGTCCAAGCGTATCGACGCGCGTATCAGAGATTGGCAGGCCCGACATAACAGATTTCCAACGCTGCAGATCATCAGCCAACTCATATTTCTCAACTGCTAGCAACGCACGTCCAGTAGCTGAGACCATGAGTTCCGTTGCTGCGGTTGTGTTGCCCGAATCAAGCTCTGCTTTGAAGAGATGAACGACGCCTGGAGCTGTGCGCTGGCTCCGTTCAATGATCATGCGCGGTCGTGCTGGTGTGCCAACCACGAAGAGTTCGCATCCTGCACAAACCAAGGCAAGAGCAATCATGCATAACGAAGTACCTAGAGTCTTCATCGCACAACCCACGGAAATGTTGCTTCGATGGCGTCTGCAAATCCACGAGTAATGCGGCTTACAGGGTGCTCCATGCCAAATGTGTGGGTTGTGTTGCCGATAATTGTAATCGAATCCTCGGTGCGAGAGGCCTGCGCCAACAGTTCGATCTCCCGCAGAGGCACTGTCAGATCATGCTGAGCGTGAACGTACCGCAGCTTGCCGGATAGGGCACTGCTGGCAGTTACGAGGTCGAGCCGTGGGGCGTTCTCCTCGATATCAACGAGGTATGTCGAATGCATGTTCAGAGTTTGAAGCGTTCGTTGGTTCTGCATCTCAAATGTACCGGCCCCCTTCCATGTGGCTGCCTGGCGGGGAGTCCATCGTGTCCACGTGCCCACAGAATTCCATACAGCTACATGATGCAACTGTTCTTGATGCGTTTTCAGGAGTTCGCTGGATGCAATCATTGCAATGCCTCCTCCGCGTGAGTGCCCTAGCACACTGATCTTGCCGTTCCAGACGCGCCGCAGATTGGCGAACTCCTCATGGTGGCAGAGCGCATCAACAAGATCGGCAACATCATCGCATTCGCGGGAGATTGTATTCCTGGCAAAGTCATCGGTTGCCTGCACGAGCCAAGAGGTATTCTTCATACCGTTCAGTGAAAAGCACATACGCACTGCGATAGCGCCAGCGTGAGCAGCAAACTGCGATAGCCAGGGGATGAAGCTGTAATTGCGGAATCCCTTGAATCCATGCAACAGCAACAATAGCGGCAGGCCGCCATCAGCACTCTGGAGAGGGGTCGTCACTGTGCTGTAGAGAACGTCGCCGTGTCGATTGACAATACTATGCTCAGTTTCAGGCACGATCATGTGTCGGCTCCAGGATCTAGAAGGTCTGGCCTGCGTGTGCGAGTCTTGGCAAGTGACTGTTCATGTCGCCACTGACGAATCTTGGCGTGATTGCCTGAAAGAAGAATATCTGGTACGGTCATGTCTCGAAAGGTTGCAGGTTTTGTGTAGAGCGGCGCATCCAAGAGTCCGTTCATGAACGAATCTTCCAGGACACTTTCAGCATCACCAACCACTCCAGGGACGAGACGCACAATGGCGTCAGTGAGAACGCCTGCAGCGATCTCTCCACCTGTTAACACGTAATCGCCAACCGATATCTCCCGCGTTACCAGCACGTCTCGGATGCGCTGATCAATGCCTTTGTAATGACCGCATAGAAGGATGATGTTCTTTCGCAATGAGAGCTCATTGCACAGCTCTTGCGTCAGTACTTCTCCATCCGGACTAAGGTAGATAACATCATCGTAGGAACGAGCACGTAATAACTCCTCAATGCAGCTGAACACGGGCTCGCATTGAATCACCATGCCTGCGCCGCCGCCATAGGGGGTGTCATCAATATGACGGTACGTGTCCGTCGCATAGTCATGCAGGTTGTGCAGATGGATCTGTACAAGCCCCTTATCCTGTGCTCGTTTCAGGATCGATGTGGAGATGACGGACTCGAGTACCTGGGGAACGACGCAAACGATGTCGATGCGGATGACCGGTTCAGGCATCGGGTTCAAGATCCTCGTGAATGTCAACGTTTTCTAATCCGTCGAGCAGGCGCGCAGTGATCGTACGATGTTCGATATCAACACCAAGAATGACCTGCTCGATAACAGGTAGGGGGATCGTTGTCCGAGATGCTGTGGTTACAACCCAAACATCATTTGCTGGCAGGATCCACACGTCTGTAACAACGCCGATCTCATCACCTTGTTCGTTGATCACACGGCATCCCTGAATGTCGCCTACACGATAGCGGTCGCTCGAGTTGATACCAAGGTCCTCTCCGCGAGCAAAGACGGCATGATCAATAAGACCAGAAGCCTGTTCGGCAGTGGATAGTTCACGGAGTTTCATCAGCGTGCGATGTTCTGTTTGCGCAAAGGATTCAACCGCAAAGCTCTTGGTGAAATCTCTGGAAAAACCAACATGCACGATACAACCGTGAGCTAGTCCATTTGGAAGCGCAATTGCATCGTCGAGCACAAGCGTCCCATCAAGGCCGTGTGTACGACCAAGCACACCGATGTACTCGAGTTGTTGGGAAGCCAAAGGAGTCCTCACTTAACCGAGGTAGGTGCGGAGAGCTTTCGAACGCGATGCATGACGCAGACGGCGGATGGCCTTTTCCTTGATCTGACGAACCCGCTCACGCGTAAGGTTAAACTTCTCGCCGATCTCTTCGAGAGTCAGAGCCTGCTGATCATCGAGACCAAAATAGAGGCGAATGACTTCGGCTTCACGTTCACTCAGGGTATTGAGAACCTGCTGCACTTCGACGCGCAAAGATTCACGCATCAACTCGCTGTCAGGGGGCGGTTGTTGATCGTTTGGAAGAATGTCCAAAAGACGGTTGTCTTCACCTTGAACAAACGGCGCATCAACCGAGAGGTGGCGTCCCGAGATCTTGATTGTCTCAGAGATCTCCGCGATCGACATTTCGAGCTGTTCTGCCAGCTCAGCTGCGGTTGGTTCGCGCTCGTACTGCTGTTCAAGTTCTGAGAATTTCTTGCCAATCTTGTTGAGAGCACCGACTCGATTGAGTGGTAGACGTACGATACGTGACTGCTCTGCAAGTGCCTGAAGAATCGATTGACGAATCCACCAAACGGCGTAGGAAATGAACTTAAACCCGCGTGTTTCATCGAAGCGCTTTGCGGCCTTGATCAATCCTAGATTGCCTTCGTTGATCAAGTCGCCAAGCGAAAGTCCCTGATTCTGATACTGCTTCGCAACAGACACCACAAACCGGAGGTTAGCTTTGACCAAGCGCTCAAGAGCCATGGAGCCTTCAAAACCGCCACGCTTGATAGCTTGGGCCAACACAATTTCATCATCACCAGTTAGAAGGTCAACTCGTCCGATCTCCTGGAGATACTTGTCGAGTGATTGGCTTTCGCGATTGGTGTATTGTTTCGTAATCCTCATGGACAGGGACCTATTATGAGACGTTTGCGGGGAAAGACTGCAAAGTTACTGATCTGACGGCAATTTCGGTGCGAGGAATGCACCATATTTCGGGCCTCGTAGAACCTCGTAAGCTGTCAGCACGGTTGGTATGTCGAGCAGTGTGCGCAGATATTGTACGTTTCCGGTCGTAAATCGCAATCGAATCTGCTCATCAAGCAACCGTTGCAACAGCGGGGTGTGCGACCGAACTAGTGCTATGTACTCACGTTCTATCTGCGCTTGGAGATTCGTGATGGCCGTCTTGGTTGCCTGCTGCATGTTCATTCCGTCGAATCCGCGTTGCAACCGTTGCATGGTCTGCAAGAGGGGATCGCGCTTCTTCGTGGGCAGACTCGTGATATAGCGCAGGAATTCCTCGACAAGGGGCTTGCGAACTTCAAAGTCCTGCGGCAGGCTGGCAAACCGGGCAGCATATTGTGTAGCAAACATTCCGATAACCCCTGAGCTCTCGAGATTGTGCAGCACTGTGGGTAGGACGGAATCGACGACAATAGTGTCGGGATCGATCCCGTGTCGCGCCTCTACTGCGCGTCCAGCCGCCGTGGCAAACGATTCTTTCTGACCAGATGGATCTGCACCACGCTTATCGATGCGCTGGATGCAGCGTCCAGAGGGAGTGAAGTAGCGAGCAGTTGTCAGTTTGAGGATGGAAGATCCCTGTGAGATCGGCACCATCGACTGAACGAATCCTTTTCCGTAGGAACGTTCACCAATGATCACCCCACGATCGAGATCCTGGATCGCTCCGGCCACAACTTCACTGGCGCTTGCGCTATTGGCATTGATCAAGATGGCCAGCGGAAGCTTCGGGTATTGTGGTGCCCTTGTTGAGGCATAGAGACGGGTCTCTTCATATGCTCGTCCGCGCGTCGTTACGATTTCACGACCCTGCGGAACGAATAGTTCGGTAACACCAATAGCAGCTTCAAGCAGTCCTCCAGGGTTGTCACGTAGGTCAAGGACCAGGGCACTCAGCGGACCAGAACGTTCTAATGCGCGTATCGATTCCAACAGCTCATCACGAGTTGTGCTCGTAAATCGCGTGAGTTTAACGTAGCCAACCGATTGTCCGAGTCGATCGGCCGCGTAGACCGACTCGAGCTGAAGTGCGCGGCGCTCGAGCATAACCTTCATCGTGTCGGGCCTGCCAGCCCGGAGCAGCCACATCGACACCGATGTACCCTCTTCCCCGCGTGTATGAGTGCGCAGTGTTTCTTGATCCAGCGAGTCTGCCCAGACGGTATCAACCCGCACGATGCGATCTCCAATCCGGACCTTCGACTCAAGCGCTGATCCACCCTGCCTGAGGTCTGCGATGTAGAGTGCGCTGTCTACCTCGTCGACAACGATGCCTACTCCCACGTAGTTGCCCGTGGTCAAATTCTGCATGTCTTCGGACTCATCGCCCACGAAGTACTCCGTGTACGGATCGAGATGCTCGAGCATAGCACTGATCCCGACATCGACAAGCTCGATGGGATCTACAGGGTCTACATAGCGCACCTGTACTTCTCGGAATACTTCCCCAAAGGCCTCGATGGCCTTCGCAATGCGCACATATGCATCATCCGTGTAGGCGAGCGCTGCAGCGGGTGCTACAGCAATCGTGACGATGAGGACAAGTCTTCGAAGGGGGCTCATGAATGCATTCGACGTTGGATCTCGGCTACCAGTGCATCAACCTGTATACGGTCTTGCTGCATGGTGTCCCGATCACGAAGCGTAACCGTGGAGTCGCTTAGTGTCTGACCGTCAACGGTGATACAGAACGGCGTTCCAACTTCATCCTGACGGCGATATCGGCGACCAATCGCTCCACTTGTGTCGTAGTCAACGCGGAAGTGCTGCTGAAGGTTCGTTATGATCTTCTCGGCGGCTTCGGGCATTCCGTCCTTGTTCACAAGTGGCAGAACGGCAGCAGTGATCGGCGCGATCGACGGCTTGAGTTTCAGCATTGACCGTGTATCGGTGCCGCCATCATCCGTTGGGAGTTGCTCTTCGCGATAGGCATCACAGAGAACAGCCATGAACGTCCGCGTGGCCCCAACGGCCGTCTCAATAACGTACGGAGTGAATCTGTCCTTCGTGGCAGTGTCGACATACTCAAGCTTCTTGCCTGAGAACTCCTGGTGGCGCCCCAGGTCGAAGTCGGTTCGAGAATGAATACCTTCAATCTCGCCCCATCCAAATGGGAAGAGATACTCGATGTCTTCTGCTGCTGCAGCATAGTGAGCGAGCTTCTCATGGGGCTTGCGGTGTAGCTTCGCGGCGTCTATACCGAGCGTCTCCGTGAACCAATTCCAACGGGCATTGCGCCAATATTCAAACCATTCGTCCTGCGTGCCGGGCTTGATAAAGAACTGCATCTCCATCTGTTCGAACTCACGGGTGCGGAACAGGAAATTCTTTGTGTTGATCTCGTTGCGGAAACTCTTGCCGATCTGTGCAATGCCGAATGGAGGCTTCATGCGGGCCGATTCCATGACATTCTTGAAGTTCACAAAGATCCCCTGGGCAGTCTCTGGTCGCAGGTAGACAACGTTTGCCGCGTCGGCAACGGGACCCACATGCGTCTCGAACATCAGATTGAAATTGCGTACCTCCGTCCAATCAGTTGTTCCGGAGATTGGATCGGGAATATTGTTCGACATGATGATCGTGTGAAGATCCTCATTGTTTGATGAACTGTTGAGCGCCTGTTCGATGGCATCGGCCTGCTCTGTCTTGCCCTTATTGCGCAGGCGGAATATGAAGTCTTCGATCAGATTGTCTGCACGATGACGTGACTTCGACGTTTTGTTATCAATCATTGGGTCGGAGAACTGCCCAACGTGTCCTGACGCCTCCCATACCCTGGGATGCATCAGGATTGAAGAGTCGATGCCGACAATGTCAGAGCGGTAGGTCATTGCCTTCCACCATGAGTCCTTGATGTTCCGGAGAAGCTCGACCCCAAGTGGGCCAAAATCCCAGCAGCCGTTAAGCCCACCGTAGATCTCAGAAGATTGGTAAACAAACCCTTTTCGCTTCGAGAGCGAGAGGATTGCGTCAAGCGTAGTTTGTGAGGCCATAAGTTGTTGTCATTAGTTCGTCGTGAGAAAGTCCAGCAAAATACGAAGTCCGCTCTGTTGCGTAGTTTACGCCCCTTCCGCCGTATTCAACCACTTGTGAGAGAGTCGTGAAACACGTACGCGCCGTAGTTCGCTGCTATGTTGCCCTGGTCATCTGCCTCGGCTTTTCTGCTGCTAATCTTGCAGCACAGATGCCATCTGCGAAAAACAAGATCACATTTGCGCCGGTTGCCCCGATCAGTGGGCGTGCAGGCGATACCGTTGAGATTGTTGTTGCGGCCAAGATTGCCAAGCACTGGCATAGCTACGGTCTAACACCTGCAGTCGGACCCGACGGCCTCGGACCTGAGGCTACAGTCGTCACAGTCGGGCCTAAGTCTGCTCTCAAAATCGCTGGTAAGCCCCGTTTCACCAAGGGAGCGCATACAGCCTTTGATAAAACGTGGGAGACAAACGTTGAAGAGCTCTCAGGTAGCATTGAACTGCGAATCCCCGTGCGTCTGTCGCCCACACTGCCAAAAGGAACGCAAAAGGCCAGCGTGAATTTCCTCATGCAGCTCTGCGACACGTCGGCCTGCTTGCCCTCAGAGGATATGCCGCAGGAAGTTTCGATTACGATCACAGACGTAGCATCCAGCGCAGCTCTCCCACTCGAGGATACGACGGAATCAGCACCTGCAGATCTTCCAGGCAAGGCATCGGAAACTGTTGCTGCTCCTATGGATACGCAGCAGGAAATCGAGGCAGAAAAGAGTAAGGGGCTTCTGAGCTTTTTCCTCTATGCCATGGGAATCGGCTTTCTGGCGTTGCTCACGCCGTGCGTCTTCCCAATGATTCCAATCACCGTATCGTTCTTTACGAAGCGCCACGAGAAGACCAAAGGCTCTGGCCTGCGCGATAGTGTGCTTTTCGGGGTTGGCATCATTTCGACATTCACGGCAGTGGGCATCATTGCCTCAATCCTGTTCGGCGGAACGGCCGTTCAGGATCTGGCCGCCAACCCATGGTTGAATCTTGGTATTGGCTTGTTGTTCATGGCGTTGGCCTTTAATCTCTTTGGCTCGTTCGAGATTCAAGTTCCTGTCTCGATCATGAACGCGCTCAACAAGAAGTCGCAAGGCGATGGAGTATTCTCCGTTCTCCTCATGGGGCTAACATTCTCGTTGACGTCCTTCACCTGTACGGTCCCTTTTGTGGGCACACTGCTGCTGAGTGCCTCGGGAGGCGATTACCTTTACCCGGCCGTTGGCACACTCGGCTTTGCCACAGCATTTGCCATCCCGTTCGTTGTGCTGTCGATGTTCCCGTCGTTGCTTGTGCGACTACCACGCGCAGGCGGCTGGATGAACAACCTGAAAGTTGTGATGGGATTTCTCGAGATCGCCGCTGCGGTGAAGTTCTTCTCCACAGCCGAATTCATTTTTGGACTTGGGCTGCTGCCGCGTGAAGTCTTTCTTGCCATATGGGCTGGTGTTTGTCTTCTGATCGTGCTCTACATCTTGGGTACCTACCAACTCACACTTGATACACCCGTTGAGCGCATCGGCGGCCTACGTGCACTCTTTGCTGTCATCTTCGCAACGCTTGGTCTTTGGTTTGCCGCAGGTATGTTAGGCAAGCCCCTTGCCGCAGACCTCGAAGCGTTACTCCCGCCTGAAAACTACCATGAGCTTCTCGCCCAGATGAATGGTACGGCTGTCATTGCATCAACATCGCAGGCTCCTTCGAAGGAAGCTTCTGATGCACATGGTGGGCTTGTCTGGCTTAACAACCTTGATGAAGCAAAGAAGATTGCTGCTCGTGAAGGCAAGCCGATCTTTATCGACTTTACCGGATTTGCGTGTGTGAATTGCAGGCTCATGGAGAAGGATGTCTTCCCAAGGCCCGATGTCGTTGAACAGTTCAAGAAGTTCGTTCTTGTGCAGCTCTATACCGACAGAAAGACAGAGCCCTACATTACCAATCAGAATATCCTGAAGACCTACGGTACGGTAGCCAACCCGTTGTACGTATTGCTTAAGTCAGATGGGACGTACGTAGCTCAGACAGGGTTCCAGACGCAGTTCCGTTCCAATCCGGGACTGTTTGTAGCATTCCTTGAGAAGGCCCTCTAAGGTGAACGGAGTAGTTCGAAGGGTTGATGCATCTCGGTTTGAGGAGTTTTTTTCGCTCGTGTGTGCCCTTGCTGACTACGAGCACTTGGACCGTCCGACGGAAGAAGCCAAACATCGGCTGCATCAAGATATAACTGGGTCGATGCCGCGCATTGAGGCCTACCTGCTTGATACAGAACTAGGTCAGGCGGTTGGCTATGCGATCATCCTCGAGACGTACTCTTCGTTCCTAGCATTACCAACAATGTACCTTGAGGACATCTTCGTTCTCGAGTCGCACCGAGGGAATGGGTTCGGAAGATTACTGTTCGATTTTGTCGTAGGCCAAGCTAGGCAACGCGGATGTGGCAGGGTAGACTGGCAGGTGCTCGACTGGAACACCACGGCACGTGAGTTTTATACCAAGCAGGGGGCTGTCTGCATGAATGAGTGGCTGCTCTATCGGATCACGTTGTAGGACGTTCGACAAGCATATTGTCGATGAGCCTTGTTCCCCCAAGTCGCGCTGCTATGCAGAGGGCAACATGGGCCGGCAGGGTATCGGAGTCTAATCGAAGTGATTCAGCTTCAACTGCAACTGCGTAGTCAATCTCTAGGCGATCAACACGCTGAAGCATCACCTTCATCAGCAGTTCGATGGTTGCGCGCGATGAGCATCCGGCGACTATCTGATCGCGGGCCGAGCACAACGCATCGTAGATCGCCGTGGCATCGCGCCGATCGACGTCGTTGAGATAGACGTTGCGTGAGCTCTTGGCAAGCCCATCTTCTTCACGCACCGTTGGCAGAACGGTAACTTTTGTTGAGCGCACAGCATCGTCCGTTGACGTAGCCACGAGTTTGCGAATAACAAGGGTCTGCTGTAGGTCTTTCTGACCGAAGTAGGCCTCGTCGGGTAACATGGCCTGGAACAACCGCGCAACTACTGTTGCCACGCCATCAAAGTGCGTTGGTCTGCTTGCCCCCTCCAACACATCCGTAATCCCGTCTATGTGAATGGTGGAGCGGACCTCGTCGGGGTACATTTCCTGAACACTCGGCAGGAATACATGCGTTGCCCCTGCTTCACTTGCAATCTGCATGTCGCGTTCCAGATCGCGAGGGTAGCGCTCAAAGTCCTCCGAGGGCCCAAACTGCGTCGGATTCACAAAAATCGAGACAACCACGAATGGGTGGTTTTGAGCAGCGACACGAATGAGTGAGGCGTGCCCCTCATGGAGATATCCCATGGTAGGAACACATCCAACAGACTTCCCCGTGCTTCGGGCCTGCGCGATCTGAGCGTGCATTTCGGTGATAGTAGCGCAGACAACAACGAGAGGATGTTCATTCTTCATGTGGCGAAGATATCAACACATTGATGTTGACTCAACCGAACTCCATAGATTCGCGCATGCGACTTCCTATAGATCGATGCACCAACCCACGACTCGACGCAGACGCTGTGGCGAATCTGAAGCTTTCCAATGTACCGAGCGATCACCTCTATATCGCCGAGTACGCCCACATGGAATGGCGTAAAGAGCGCATAGCCCCTTACCGGCCGTTGCAGCTTACCCCGCTGTCGTTGGGTCTGCATTACGCCCAGCAGGTATTCGAGGGGATGAAGGCATACCGCATGAATGATGGTCGTATCGGCGTGTTCCGAACAGATCGTCATGCACAACGATTTAATGCTTCGCTGCGCCGAATGGCTATGCCTGAGGTGCCGACAGACATGTTTGCAAATGCTGTGCACACACTTGTGGACCTTGAAAGAGAATGGGTGCCACCAGGACCCGACTCGGCCTACTACATCCGTCCGTTCGTTATCGCAACAGAAGAGCGCATCGGCTTAAAGCCATCCGAAGAATTCATGTTCCTTGTCGGTGGTGGCCCGTTTCGCCCAGTATACCCGAAGCCTCTGCGTGTGCGCGTCGAGCGTCAGTATACGCGTGCCTCAAAGGGTGGAACCGGATACGCAAAGTGTGGCGGTAACTACGCTGCAGCTATGCTGCCAACAATCCTGGCCAACGAAGCAGGCTACGACCAGGTGCTCTGGACAGATGCTCATGAGCACGAGTACATTGAAGAGTCGGGCACAATGAACGTCATGTTCTTTATCAACGGTGTACTAACAACAGCTCCGCTGGGCGATACGATTCTTGATGGTATCACCCGCGACTCTATCCTTGTCTTGGCGCGAGAACAGGGCATCCCAATCGACGAGCGATCAGTATCTGTTACGGAGCTTCGGGAGCGCATTCTCGATGGGTCTCTCACCGAAGCTTTCGGTGTGGGTACGGCGGCATCTGTAGCGCCGATCACAACGGTAGGCATCGATGGTGAGGACTATCATCTCGAGATTAAGCAGGATGCTCTCATGTTTGGCTTTAAGCAGCAGCTTCTTGACATTCGCACTGGTGCAGCTCCTGACGCACATAACTGGATGACGATCATCGACGGTTTCGTGAAGTAACACGAACGGCCTTCTGCGATGAAACCGGAAGGAACACCCACGATACTGCCGCTTCAGTACCTCAAAGGCGTTGGCCCTCGACGAGCTGAAGCACTCGCAACAGAGGGGCTTGTTAGCTACAGTGATGTAGTGATGTACGTTCCCAGGGCTTACGTCGATAGGCGTAGTGTGAACAGCATCGCTCAGTTGCGTCAGTCGCAGCGCAGCGCATCAACCTCAGGGAACGAAGAGGCTTCCGGTTTCAGTGCAATGCAACAGCAGATCTCGATCGTTGCATCAGTCGTGCGCGCAGAAAAGCGGACTGTTGGTAAGGGGCGTACTATGCTCCAAGTGGATCTCACAGATGACTCCCAGGCCATCCTGCAGCTGGTGTTCTGGAATCAGATCCCTTACTACACAAAACTTCTTCAGCCGGGGCAAACGTTTGTTGTGCACGGATCACCTCAATTCGACACGCGGTGGAATACACTCTCTATGCACCATCCAGAACTTGAACTGGTTGATGAAGAGGAGATAGAGCAGTATGGAACGGGCGCGATCCTGCCGCGTTATCGGATCACACAGGGGATGACACAGGCCGGCATCACGATGAAGCTGCTCCGCTCGATCGTGGATCAGTGTCTCGAAAAGGTGATGTCCGAACTCCACGATCCATTGCCGACTTCGCTGCTGCAGCACCGAGAACTCATGGCAAGGGCCGACGCGTTGAACGCCTTGCACCACCCAAGTAGTCATGCGGATATTCATCGTGCTCGCTGGAGGATGAAGTATGAGGAGCTGTTCCTCTTTGAACTGCTGCTCGCAGCGCGCAGACGCTCTCGTAAGCGTCCTGAAAGGGGCATTCCGATGCAGGCACAAAGTGCAAGAGCGCGCACATTGATAGAGCATTTGCCGTTTGAGCTTACGACAGCGCAGAAGCGCGTCATTCGTGAGATCGTTGCCGATATGACGTCAGGAACACCAATGAACCGACTCCTACAGGGCGATGTTGGCTCGGGCAAGACGATTGTTGCTCTGTTGTGCATGCTCAGTGCCGTCGATAACGGCTATCAGACACTGCTCATGGCGCCCACTGAGATTCTAGCTGAGCAGCATTATCACGGAATTCAACGTCTCCTTGGACCTGATCACGGATTGGGAATCGTACAGCTCGTAGGCTCACAGCGTAAGAAGGCGCGCGCAGCAGTGCTTGAGCAGATCGCTAACGGAAGTGCTAACATCGTTATTGGGACACATGCATTGTTTGAGTCAGACGTGGTCTACAATAGGCTTGGACTGATTGTGATTGATGAGCAACACCGATTTGGTGTTGCGCAGCGCGCAGAGCTCAAGCGTCTTGGACAGCACTCCCATCCAGAAGGCCAGCGCACTCCGCATATCCTGGTGATGTCGGCAACGCCCATTCCACGCACTTTGTCTATGACGCTCTATGGTGACCTCGACGCATCGGTGATCGATCAGCTTCCTGCTCAACGTAAGCCGATCAAGACGCACGTGGTCTTTGAATCAAAGTTGTTTGATGTTCACCAGTTCATCCGTACTGAGATCGCTGCTGGCCGCCAGGCCTACATTGTCTACCCGCTTGTTGAGAAGAGCGAGAAGATCGATGCTAAGAGCGCAGTGGAGCATTATCAATACCTATGCGACTCGGTGTTCGACGATCTGCGCGTTGGGCTTTTGCACGGTCAGATGGCGTGGAACGAAAAAGAAGATGTGATGAAGGCCTTTCTTGCGCGTGAGTTTGACATCCTGGTATCAACCACAGTTATCGAGGTTGGTATTGATGTTCCGAATGCAACCGTTATGCTGATTGAAAATGCCGAGCGATTTGGATTGTCACAACTGCATCAGTTGCGCGGCCGGGTAGGTCGGGGCGGAGAACAATCATATTGTTTTCTGGCAACGAAGGACCACTTTCGCTATCAGCTACATCGGTCTGCGCACGCAGAGGACATGGCAAAGGCACCCGTCCGTCTCAAGACCATGGAAGAGACAACTGATGGATTTCGCATTGCAGAAGTAGATCTGCGATTGCGCGGCCCGGGCGACGTTATGGGGACGCGTCAGAGTGGCGTGCCGGACTTTACCTTCGCCGATCTCGTAACGGACGCCGAACTTATTGGTACAACCCGCAATGATGCATTCTCCGTGCTCGACCAAGACCCTCAGCTGCGGCGGGATGAGCATCAACTTCTCAAGCGTGAGCTGCTCAAGATGTTTGACGAATCAAGCATGAGCTCGGTAGCGTAGTTTTGTTGCCATGACCCATCAGCAGATTGTCAACGTCAACGAAGTATTCTACTCTATCCAGGGAGAGGGCACCAGAGCTGGAATGCCATGTGTCTTTATCCGATTGCAGGGGTGCAAGCTGCGCTGTGTCTGGTGCGATACGCCATATGCGCTGGATCATCGTCAGAAGGGGCTTGCTATGTCAGTCGAAGACATCGTGTCCTATGCAGAAGAGCATCAATGCTCCTTCATCGAGTTTACTGGTGGCGAGCCCCTTGAACAAGAAGCCGTTTTTGAGATTATGAGTCAGCTTTGTGATCGAGGCTACACCGTAGCCGTAGAGACCGGCGGACATGTTGATGTGAGTTACGTTGACGCCAGGGTTGTCATCATCATGGATGTAAAATGCCCAGATTCGAAAATGTCGACCCTTAATAAGCTTGAAAATCTTCCGCTTCTGCAAGCAAAGGATGAGGCCAAGTTCGTCATTGCCTCGCGCGGTGACTATGAGTTTGCGCGAGACATCGTTCGACAGTACAACCTTGAGAAAAATGTTGGTGCCGTGCTGCTCTCGTGTGTGTTCGGGAGTTTGCAGTTTGTCGATCTCGTGTTGTGGATTTTAGCCGATCATCTCAACGTCCGATTCCAGCTGCAGATGCACAAGTTCGTCTGGCCTCCTGAGACACGAGGTGTATGATGCTGCATACGCTACTAGCGCTTGCCGTGGCTGGATTGCCACAAGCGTTCGATGGTGACACCACATCAGTCCAGCCGCAAGTGCTAAACGCGTGGCGTGCTGATGCAGCAATGTATGCTCCATGTTTTGATAGAGTACATCAGCGCTGGCTCATCACGATGGATGGTGCCAATGGGCCGATGATTTTTGCTACAAGTGGATTCAGCACTCCACCTGCTCAAATGCGTGTGCAGGAGTCAGCGGCGGCTCGAGGTCTCGGTTGCATTACAATCTCGGAGAGCGGGGAGGCCTATGGCGTTGCCTACTTCATGGGTGCACGGCAGCGACATGCAAACATCGTACGGGTCTTTCTCGAAGAGAATGCAATCGTGATCGGGGATCCGGTAGAGAGTGTCCGTTCCGAGAGTTACGCCTCGTTCCCAACAATATCACCCGATGGGTCGCGAATCGTGTTTAGCTCAAATCGTCTGGGGACGGTAGGGCAGACGGACCTTTGGTATGTAGAGCGACTCTCAGATAACTCGTGGTCAACGCCACAGCACTGCGGTGGGTCCATCAACACTCCGCTAGCTGAAACTACGCCGCATTTCGTTGCAAACGATACGCTTCTGTTTAGCTCGGATGGATTCGGAGGTCAGGGCGGAATGGATGTGTTCTTGTCTGTCTATCGCAATGGGGCTTGGCAAGATCCAGTGCCGGTGGAACAGGTGAACTCCCACCTTAACGAAACAGACGCCGTAGTGACCCGTGATGGTGACATGATCTTTGTGCGCAATACAAGTGAACAACAGGGGGCGTCTGTCTTGTGGCTGTTGCCTCATGTTGGACGAGAGAGACCTTAGTCGGCCCACCAACCTGCAGATTAGCCGAAACGAAAACGGGCATCATCGATATTGATGATGCCCGTTGTGTTTTCTTCGAGGAGAGATCGCGTTACTTGATCTCGTACTTGGTTGTTACTTGGCGAATACCAGGGACTGCTTGGATTGGCGAGCCCATCAATTGGCCGAGAAGACCGAGGTTGACAATCGCTGCCGGCTGTTCGCGCTTCACCAGACCAACCTTGTCGGCGAGCCAATACATGACCTTCAGGTTCACATCAACTGGCAGAGCTGTCGGCCCTGCCATTGCATAGAGGCGTGCATTGAGGTCAACTTGTACCTTCTTTGTTGCCAAGGTTACACCGTTGATCGTTACGTTCTCTGATCCAAGTGACTGTCCTGTGAAGTTGAGCTTTGCAGAAAGCTTGTACCCACCGATTGGAAGATCGATCGGAGCGATTGAGTCCGTGAGAGCTGTCCAGGTTGTAGCGCCCTGATCCATAATCTTTGCCCACTTCGAGCCGAGATCCAACGGGATGCCGCCGATGTCGTAGGAAAGCGGAATGGATGTGTACAGCGCTGCGCCGTCCTGATAATAGTAAGTGGTATCGAATGCAACGCCACCAACAAAGGCGTAGAACGGTGTGGCTGACTTGCCGTTATAGGTTACAACTGCACCAGCAACTGTGCTGTCTGAAGGGGCCGGAGTTTCCGAAACGGCCTTCGTGGCTGTATCAATTGCAAGCTCGGTGTTCTGGTGAAGCATGTAGCTTCCAGATGCTGCAACGTATGTTTCATTGGTTGGTTCAGGTGTTGTGGCGTCGTCACCGCAAGAGGTGAGAACTGCGCCAGCAAGGATAGCAAGGGCTGCTATACGCTTCATGTTGGTCGCTCCTGCACGAACAGGACGTCCGTGCCTTCGTGAATGAAAGAATGTGGTGAATCTTCAGGACGGAGCGGAGGGCGAGGGACTCGAACCCCCACAGGATCTCTCCCGGCTGTTTTCAAGACAGCTGCAATACCATTATGCGAGCCCTCCGTCGCGAGAGCGAGTACGAATTTACGCAGTCGGCTGAAATTTCCGAACATCAATTCCAAGAAATTCGCACACAGACGTAGAAAAGAGTCGTTCTTTCGTCGCTGCATCAAGATCGGTCATGTCTTCGATGAACCTGCCATGCTCGAGGTCGCCCAGTGGAAACGGGTAATCTGTTCCATAGGCAATCTTCTCAGCTCCCATGAGTTTGATGAGGAATCGCAGCGCATCGGCGTCGTGTGTAATTCCGTCCACCCAAAACTTCCCCACATACGAGCGCGGGTCTTGGACATTGTTAACGTTGCAGAGATCTGGTCTGGCATGATAGCCGTGCGAGATTCTGCCGATGGTAAACGGCAAAGAGCCCCCTGCATGAGAGAACATCACGCGGAGCTTGGGGAAGCGGTCGAATACGCCGCCAAACATCATTGAGGTTGCAGCAAGAGTGGTTTCAGCGGGCATACCAACGAGCCATTGTTGGAAGTACCGCGATGTGCGATCTGCACCCATCATCTCCCATGGGTGAACAAATATGGCTGCACCTAGTCGTTCGGCTTCACGCCAAAATGGATCAAGGGAAGCGTCGTCAAGGTTCATGCCATTGATGTTGGAACCAATCTCTACGCCAGGCATGCCAAGTTCAAGAACAACGCGACGAAGTTCTTCGCACGCAAGAGTCACATCCTGCATGGGCAATGTGCCGAGTCCGACGAACCGCTTGGGGTAGGCGCTAACGACACCAGCAAGGTGGTCGTTGAGAAACTGCGACCATTCAAGAGTGTGCTCTGGCTGCGCCCAGTAGGAGAAGAGCACTGGCACAGTGCAGAGCACCATGACATCCACCCCATGGGCATCCATGTCTCGAAGGATGGCCTCTGGGTTCCAACAGTTCTCATCAATCTCGCGAAAGAACACCCCGTCGTCGCGCATCATGCGTGCACTTCCGGCCGTGTGGTGGTCTAGTGTTATAAAACCTCCATAGCCAAACTTCTCTTTGAGTGATGGCCATGACTTAGGTAGGATATGTGCGTGACAGTCGATTTTCATTGTGGGATTAGGCAAGCTTAACAGGGGGCTGCATCACGGCACCGCAACTTGAACATGTGCGGCTTGTTTCACTTCCGTAGTACTCTTCAAAGACCTTCGGCAGGTCGGTTACGATGTTCGTCAGTGGCAAAAACTTCTCATGAAGCTTCGTCCCGCAGGATTCGCAGAACCACATGAAAGCGTCAAGTTCGCCGTCGCGACGCTTGCGCTCGATGACCAATCCAACCGTGTTGGCAGAGCGCTGAGGAGAATGAGGAACCCGCGGGGGAAGCAAGAACATTTCGCCCTGCTTGATATGGATGTCTTTGGGCTGTCCATCATCGATGATCTTGACAGTAATGTCGCCTTCGATCTGATAAAACAGCTCTTCACCTTCGTTGTAGTGGTAATCCTTGCGCGAGTTTGGACCCCCAACGATCATCACAATGAATTCCGTGTCCTGGTAGATCGTAGCATTACCAACAGGAGGTTTCAGGAGATCGCGGTGCTCGTCGATCCACGATTGCAGGTTGAAAGGTGGTAGAATCGCCATATTCCTTCCCGTAGGATTGTAGTTTCGTAGAAACGACAAAGCTACAAACTGAAGGGAACACCTCATGGATCTGAATCTGACTGGAAAACGAGCACTTGTTTGTGGGGCCTCCCGAGGCATTGGCAAGGCCACGGCAATGGAGCTTGCCGCCAATGGGGCTTCCGTTACCGTGCTTGCTCGCTCAGCTGAGCAGCTTGAGCACGTCAGAACCACACTTCCCGTCATCCACGCAGGGCAGGTCCATTATGCGTTGGCGGTTGATGCAACTCAAGACTTTGAGCTTATTCAAGCGGTGAATAACCATGTGGAAAAACATGGCTCCTTTCACATTCTTGTGAATAACACGGCTGGACCAGCGGCAGGGAAGTTGATCGACAGCACAGTCGACAGCTTGATGGAAGCCTTTGTGCAGCATATCCTTACGGCGCAGCGCTTAATCAAAATTCTAACTCCTGGAATGACGTCCGACCAGTATGGCCGCGTTATCAACATCATCTCTACGTCCGTCAAGCAGCCAATCGATGGATTAGGTGTGAGTAATACGATTCGTGGAGCAATGGCTAGCTGGTCAAAGACCCTGGCAACAGAACTCGCCGCTCGTCATATCACCGTGAATAATGTTCTACCTGGTGCAACAGAAACCGAGCGATTAGAAGCCATCATCACCAAGCAAGCGAATGTGCGCGGAGTATCAGAGTCTGAAGCCCGGAGCAACATGCTTGCAGAGATTCCGATGGGCCGCTTTGCACAGCCCTCTGAGATAGCAAATGCCGTTGCGTTCCTGGCTTCCCCATCCGCCGGCTACATTACCGGGACTAGTATCATGGTCGACGGAGGCAGGACGAAATCATTGAGCTAACTCGCCATGAAGCCCCGTACCACTATCCACACAGTGTGGAAATCGTGTGTGCACTGCCGTCTGCTGCCCCATGATTTCCACTTGCGTTTTGCGTTTCTATACTATACTTTTGCCGAAGTTGTAACTCCTTGATAATATGTGTTAGTAAGCTAGTTTTTCGTGAAACGGCTCAATGAGTTTACGACCCAGATGCTGAAGCTTTTGCACACATGTTGATAACGTGTGCGTTTCGCGGTTGAGGAAGTGGTGGCACGAAAACGTCAAGAATCAAAGCATGTCGCACATGAGGGCAAGCGTTCCTCGGGGCTTGTCATAGCCCTGTTGAGCGTGGTGTTCTTGGCATTCATGTCTGCCCAGTGGCACGAGCGGCAGAAGATTTCAAGCATCGCTATCGAGGGTGCCACAGGTTTGAGTCGTATCGCCGTGCAGAGATCTGTTGATTCACTGCGCTTCCGCAGCATCAAGTCTTTATCGCTGGCCTCTATACGAGCACAGGTAGAGGCTCTTCCCTATGTTCGCAATGCCTCGGTGTACTTCTCCGGTGTCCGTGAGATCACTGTGCTCGTGGATGAACGCTTGCCCATTGCACATGTGTTGTATGAGGACGGTACGCTTCGCTATGTTGATCAGCACGGTACAATTCTTCCACTTGCACATGAGCGCACGGCACACAATGTTCCGGTCCTGCGGTCGCATGATGGCAGCAGGCTTACCTCGTCCGATGTTGCCCGGGTTGCTGCCATCCTTGTTAATGCGTCGAGAGTGCTTGACGGGCGTCTATACCAGTCAATTTCCGAGGTAGCTGTCGATAGGGCACGCTCGACTGTTGCAGTGATCACAGACGAAACGCGATGGAATCTAGGTGCCTTAAATCCTGATCGGATTCAGCAGGCATTGACAGACATGAATGTATTCTGGCGGGAAGCTGCCAACACCATCAACATGGCAAGTGTACGCGAGGTTGATCTTCGCTGGCATCATCAGGTCGTGTTGCGCTACCATCAACAAGCTAGCATTCCAGGGGGCTCTGCATGAGTGCTCAAGAGATTCACGTAGGGCTGGATATCGGCACGACCAAGGTTTGTGTTGTTGTGGCAGCATTCGATCCAGTTCGCAAATCGGTTGAGATTATCGGTAATGGTGTTGCAGATTGTGACGGACTCAAGCGGGGAGTCGTCAGTAACATCAACAAGACTGCCGAGGCAATCAAGGTTGCTATCGAGCGAGCCGAACAGCAAAGTGGATATAAGCTTGCACGTGTTGTTATTGGTGTCAGTGGCGAACACGTATCAACATTCTACACCCGTGGCATTGTTACTACACGCACCTCGGAGATAACAGAAGACGATGTCAAGCGACTGCGTGACGAGCTGCATCAGGTTCATGTAACACCCGATCGACGCATCCTGCATGTGATTCCGCAGGACTACATCATTGATGGGCAGGACGGCATTAGCGACCCTCTTGGTATGAGTGGACGTCGTCTGGAGGCAAATGCCCTTGTAATTACAGCATCGTCATCAGCAGTGGAGAATGTTCACAAGTGCGCCGAGCGCGCCGGTCTTCATGTTGATGCCGTCGTGCTTCAGTCAATGGCTAGCTCACTTGCTGTGCTCGATGAGGCAGAGAAAGAGGTTGGTGTTGCTGTTGTTGACATCGGTGGCGGAACAACTGACATGGCAATCTTCAAAGACAACGTGTTGCGTTTCGTAAGTGTCATTGGAATTGCAGGCCAACGTGTGACGGATGACATTGTAACAGTGCTTGGTATTCGTAATGCAGATGCAGAGTCGATCAAGGTCCAATACGGCCATGCCATTGCCGATAGTATTCTGCGTGACGAGCATTTTCAGGTACCAGGTGTTGGTGGTCGTACACCAACGGATCTTTCGAAGTCCATCCTTTGCCAGGTCATTGAGCCCCGCATGGAAGAGATCTACGACTTCGTCCTAGCGCGTATTCACGAAAGCGGTCTGTCGCATCAACTTGCTGCAGGTATTGTCATCACGGGTGGCTCATCAGATCTCTATGGCTCTGAGATGCTTGCTCAGCGAACCTTCCGACTACCGGTGAATAAAGGACTTCCACGTGGATTCGGCTCAGAGGGATTTGCACGCGAGGTCACCACGCCATCACATGCAACAGCGATCGGCCTAGCACTCTACAGCATTGATCATGAGCAAGAGTTTGCGAAGAGCTCAACACCTCAGCAAAGCACGATCACTGCACAGGTTTTATCAACAGTAGCGCCTCCTCAATCCACGAATACCACAGAAGAGATTCATGTGGAAAAAAGAGGTTTACTAAATCGAGTCAAAGACTGGTTTGAGAACTTCTAATTCACGTAATTTGAAGATCACGACTGTATTCCGGGGGGAATAATGGCAATCGAATTGGATACATCTTCGCTGATGTCCGATGCACGTTTACGCGTGGTCGGAGTCGGCGGTGGCGGTGGTAATGCCGTCAAAACAATGATCTCACGCGGCTTGGACGGGGTTGAGTTTGTAGCAGCAAACACCGATCGTCAAGCCCTCATGAACAACCCTGCAGGTATCAAGCTTCAGCTTGGCAAGGATGTTACTCGTGGTCTCGGTGCTGGTGCCGATCCGAAGAAGGGTCGTGCTGCAGTTGAAGAGAGCATCGAGGAGGTACATGACGCTCTTGCTGGAAGCGACATGATCTTTGTAACTGCGGGCATGGGTGGTGGCACTGGCACCGGAGCGGCACCCGTGATCGCACGTGTGGGCCGTGAGATGGGTGCTCTCGTTGTTGGCATCGTTACAAAGCCGTTTGGCTATGAGTCGAAGCGACGCATGCAGGTGGCTGAAAACGGTATCAAAGAGCTGCGCGAGAACGTCGACGCATTGATCGTGATCCCGAACGAGCGAATCCTGAGCGTAGTCGATAAGAATGTGACGTTTGCTGATGCGCTTGCTATGGTTGATACAGTTCTTTACAATGCCACGAAGGGAATAGCCGATATCATCTCAGGAGTCGGTTACGTCAACGTTGACTTTGCAGATGTTCGTACAGTAATGAGTGGAATGGGGGATGCCTTGATGGGCATCGGGGTAGCTAGCGGTGAACATCGTGCGATCGAGGCAGCTCAGAACGCACTCAATTCTCCGATTCTTGAGGGCATGTCCATTTATGGTGCACAGGGCTTGCTTGTAAACATCACAGGCGGCAACACCCTTACCATGTTTGAAGTGAGCGAGGCTGTCTCAGCTATTGAGAAGGCCGCCGGTGACGAGGTGAACCTGATTCATGGTGTCGTTGTCGATGAGCGCATGGAAGACGAGCTCGCCATCACCGTCGTGGCAACAGGGTTCCGCAGACAAGAAGAAAGAAAGCTGCAAATCTCTGTTCCAACGATTGAAATCGTCCGCACGCAGCCTGAGCAGGAGATATCGTTAGACGTAGCTCGTCCATCAAGCTCAACACCGGCTCTTGCGCCGACGCCCCAAACAGACATTGATATGACCGACCTCAATGTACCGGCATACATCAGGCGTCAGCGTGAACAGGAACAGCGTCAGGGAGGAATGTCCGCGGGTACACCGCGTGTGGATCCGCCTACTCCCGCGAGCGTAACGATCTCAACGAATCAGGATGCGTCGTCAATGGCAGTACCTGCAAAGAAAGTAGCTGCGGGTAATCAGCCGGCCTTCCTTCGAAAGATCATGGACTAGCATATACGTCAAAACAGGTACCGACTAGTATCATGCGGCGTGGGTTCAGGAAACGAGCCCACGCCGTTTTGTTTGTAGAAGCAACAGCGCTCCAACAACGAGAAAAATGGCCAACGAAGCGAGCGCAAGTCGGTAACTGGCGGTCACTGATACAACTACGCCAAAGAGCAGCGGGCCAATCCACGAAGTGCCCTTATCACTGATTTCATACAAAGCAAAATACTCTGCTTCTGTACCTTCAGGAATCAGCGTGGAGAAGTATGACCTGCTCAGCGCTTGAATGCCTCCAAGCACAACGGCAATGGTTACAGCTAAACCATAGAAGCTGGCATCCGACGGTGGTATCACGAGCGCCGCTCCTAGTGCAAATGCCCAACCAGCTATCGAAATGAGGATCGCATTAAGTGTGCCCAGAAGGCTTGCTATTCTGTTGAACAGAAGCGCACCGAACAACGCAACAAACTGAACCAACAGAATCCCGAGAATGAGGACATCGTCGCCCACGCGCATTTCCATTTTACCGTAGATACTGGCCATCGAAATAGCAGTCTGAACAGTCTCGTTATAGATGAGATAGGCGATCAGAAAGCGAAAAGCACTTGGATGTTCTCTAAGCCCCTTGAGTGATGTCCATGCCTGACGGATGATACCTGTACGCCGGCGCTGTGAAGGGGCTGGTGGATCCTTGAGCAGAGCTACCGATGCAATCGAGAAAACAAGCCACCAGAGTCCAGTGCTTGCCAGTATAACATTGATTGAATCAGGCCATTGCGAATACATGTACAGGTGGATCACCAGTAGCAGTCCACCGCCAAGATATCCTAGTGCCCATCCTCGCGATGAGACGGTATCTCGTTCACTCGGCGCTGCTAGGTCGTTGAGAAATGAATTCGAGGCAACGATACTTGCACCGAAAGCCACATTTGCCAGAACAAACAACATCGCGCCAACAACGATTGGGTTCGGATGCTGAACATCGAGGACATACATGCCGATTGTTGCGCAGGCTCCAATCGAAGATGTTACCAGAAGGGACAACCGCTTGCGATGAGTAGCATCAATGTAGCTTCCAAGCAGCGGCATGATCGCTACTTGAAGTAGCACCGAGAGCGAGACGCAGTAGGAGTATACCGCTCCGGGATGGACATGCATACCAAGAAACGACATCTGTCCGGTGCGCTCCGTCATCGATATGGCAAGCATCGTTAGATACGGTCCGAAAAACACCGTGATCACTGACGTGCTAAAGCCGCTGTTGGCAAAGTCGTAGAGATACCAGCCACGTCGCTGTCGTTGAATTGTAGACATTCCTCTATATACTTCCCATGAGTTCGTTCTCTGTGGCCTACCAGCTAAATTGCAACTCTTCTACACCACTCCAAACTGATCATGCAAACTCTTGGACCGAAAAAGAACTTCCTGGCAATTGACGAAGAGCATTCCTCCCTCGAGTCGTCTGCTATTGCAATTGTTTCAGCCCCCTACGAGCATACTGTTAGTTATGGCGGTGGGGCAAAGCATGGACCCAAAGGTATCCTCAATGCGAGCGCATATGTAGAGTTCTATGATGATGAGACCGATCGCGAGCTCTGCTTTGACAAGGGGATAGCTACCCTAAAGCCCCTATCGTTTGGCAAGAGCGTTAACAAAGCAGCGCTGACGATCATTGAGGAGCATGTTGATGCCCTGTTGGAGATGGACAAGTTTGTGGTCACACTTGGTGGAGAGCATACCATTTCGACGGCACCAATTGCTGCACACTATCGTAAGTATCCGAAGATGAGCATCCTGCATTTTGACGCACATTCTGACCTGCGCCAGGAGTATCAGGGCTCGATTTGGTCGCATGCATCCTTCATGGCGCGCGTCGCAGAATTCTTTCCAACCAAATGCATAACACAGGTCGGTATCCGCGCCCAATGCAAGGAAGAGTCAGAGTTCATTCGATCGAAAAAAATCAACACGTTCTATGCCTCTGCTATCCGAAGGGGATTACATGGAGCAAACTGGCAGAAGACTGTTGTTGACACACTTGCCAAAGACGTCTACATCACGTTTGACGTAGATGTCTTCGATCCCGCAATCATGCCCTCTACCGGTACGCCGGAGCCAGACGGACTCTACTACAGTGAAACGATCGATGTGATCCGACAGGTCATAGCATCGGGACGGCGCATCGTTGGACTTGATGTTGTCGAATTGGCTCCTGTCAAGGATGTCTCTCACCCTGATCTTACGACCGCACGTTTGATATACAAGATCCTGAATCTTGCCTTCTCTCCTTCAACCCTTCGGACTGCAAAGAAGAAACCATGAATCTCCAACACGAAGTAGAACGCCTGTTTGCATTGCCGTCATCCGAGCTTATCTATGACGCAGCACTTAACGATGTATGCTCAGACTTTCTGTTTGCGCTCAATACTGGCGCTGTTAGAGCAGCCAGCCCGATTGACGATGGTTCTTGGATCGTGAACACGTGGGTGAAGCAGGGGATCCTGCTGTTGTTCCGCAAAGGCAAGATGATTGATATGTCCACCGATGACAATTTCAGGTTCTTTGACAAGGATACTATTCCAACGAAGACAATTGGGCTTGACGACGGCGTGCGTATTGTGCCAGGTGGCTCATCCATTCGAACCGGAGCATACCTCTCGCCTGGCGTGATCTGCATGCCCCCTATGTACATCAACATCGGTGCCTGGATTGGTGAGGGCACGATGATCGATTCTCACGCGCTCGTTGGTACATGTGCGCAGATCGGTGCCCGTGTTCACATCAGCGCTGCTGCGCAGATCGGTGGTGTACTTGAGCCTGCAGGCGCTCGTCCGGTGATCATCGAAGATGATGTCATGGTCGGGGGCAATTGCGGTGTGTACGAAGGCGTCTGTGTGCGCAAGCGCGCGGTTCTCGGTAGCGGTGTTGTGCTCAATGCATCCACGCCGGTCTACGACCTTGTCCGTGAGACAGTTATCCGCAGTTCTTCTGAGGTACCGCTGGAGATTCCCGAGGGGGCTGTCGTAGTAGCAGGATCAAGGGCTGTGCAAACGGGATGGGGTACAGAAAATGGTCTGTCGGTGAGTACACCACTCATCGTCAAGTATCGAGACGACAAGACCGACGCCCGAACGGCACTTGAGGCCGCGCTCCGATAAGGAACGAAACACGAAACATCAACATGCATGTAACGCTGTACTACGACAGTGTTGGGTCGCCCTTGTCTCGATTGAGTTTTGTCGCTTGACGCACCATCACCTCAAAGACATCGGACTTGATCTCTTTGGCCGACTTGATGGCAATGTGGCGCATCTTCGTCAAGTCTCCCGTGAGCAGGCCCTCGGAGTCTTCCAGCTCTGTGCCGCGCCAGAAACCGAAATGCACGGCCTCGGCATAGGCCTTTATAAAACAGACTGGTCCATTCGACAGAAACACTGGTTGTGACCACATGATTGTTTCCTCGATGTCGGGTACAGCACTCTTGATGAGAGAGCGTAGCGATGCAAGAACATCGCGCTGCCAGCCACGATGTTGCGTCACATATGCATCGACTGTTGCCGCAACCACAGGAACGTATGCTGGCGCTTCTTCCTTGGCCTTAGGAGCATCGTCGTAATCGCCCCTTGTCTGGCGCCTGTTAAGCACGGAACCACGCGGCGGACGCTCTTTCTTGGGCTGATCTTGCTGTTTCTTTGACTGCTGCTGTTGTGGCTGACCCTGCTTTGGCTTCTGCTGTTGCGCAGGAGGAGCTTTGGGAGCTGGCACGACACCTTGGTCGCCCTCGGCGCCTGTAGGCTCTTGTGCAATCTCGGAGGTGCCCTCTGATCCAGCCTCGGCACCTCTGCCACGGCGGTTACGGCGCCGATTGCGGCCGCGGCGCTCACCGTCTGCACCTTGCTGTTGGGATTCAGAGCTCTCAGCGGGAGTGTTGTCTGCTTCCCGCTGAGGTTGTTCTGATTGAGTTACTTCTTGTCCATCTTGTCGAGCTTCACCTGGCCTGCGCCCGCCGCGACGGCGTCTGCGCCTGTTGCGGCCTTCGCCACTTTGCGCGCCCCCTTCGGCGGTTGCTGGAGATTGTTGCTCGTGTTGTGCCTCTGACGCTGTCATGGTTTCGGTATGAATGTCGAAAGATTTCGTCAAATATACGGAGGTTGTTACCCTTCGAACGGATGATCGCGCACAGTTGGTATGCGCATCTTGATGAGCTTCTCGATATCGCGCAGCGGGTTACGGTCTTCAGGTGTTGCAATGGTAAGTGCTACACCATTGCGTCCGGCGCGACCTGTTCGTCCGATGCGGTGTACGTATGTCTCAGGACTCTCCGGAACGTCGTAGTTGACAACGAACGGCAGTTCTGCTATGTCAATACCGCGAGCGGCAATGTCTGTTGCTACGAGAACTCGTGTTTTGCCGGACTTGAAGTCCTGCAGAGCTCGCTGGCGTGCCATCTGTGACTTATCACCATGAATGGCCGCAACACGCAGTCCAGCAGTCATGAGGTCCTTCGCAACTCGGTCAGCGCCACGCTTTGTTCTCGTAAACACAAGAACGCTTCCATCGAGATCTTCTTTAACAAGGTGTGTCAGAAGGGCACGCTTACGATCACGCTCGACGTAGTAGAGTCGTTGATCGACCATCTCTGTCGTAGTGTTCTCTGGCGTAACGGCAATGTGCACTGGATCTGTAAGGATCGAGTTCGCAAGAGAGCGAATCTCCTTCGGCAGGGTAGCCGAGAAGAACAACGTGTGACGTTCCGTTGGGATAAGCTTGACGACCTGCTTGATCGAAGGCAAGAAGCCCATGTCGAGCATGCGATCTGCTTCGTCGAGTACAAACGTATGGACGTTGTCAAGGCGCAAGGCACGATGATCGATCACATCGAGCAGACGCCCAGGTGTTGCGATCACGATGTCTACGCCGCGTCGGATGCGCTCGATCTGCGGGCGGATGCTAACTCCACCGAGTAGCACAACCGTGCGAGCCTTGATGCCTGCACCGTAAGCGCGGAAGCTCTCGTCGATCTGGATGGCCAGTTCGCGCGTTGGAGCAAGGATAAGCACGCGGGGGCCGCCACGTTGCGGACCTTCGGCGTGAAGTCTATTCAGAATTGGAAGTGCGAACGCAGCCGTCTTACCTGTACCTGTCTGTGCGCATCCGAAGACGTCGCGTCCAGAGAGGACAACGGGAATAGCTTGTTCTTGGATTGGGGTTGGGTTCGTGTAACCCGCTTGTTGTACGGCCTTCTGTAGGGGCGCGCACAACGACAAATCAGCAAAGGTCATAGACCTCTCCGTAATTGTGAATATGTGTGAATCGGCTACCAACTCTCATGCTGACCTTGTCAGCAACTGTGCAACCGTGATTCACCGCGACAACTAGGAGAGAACGGGGCAGAGAGAAGAACAACCGCGATGCATGTGCATCGTTGTCTTTTGTATGACGCACAAACATACGAAATTGTGTGCTATCAACATAGTTATTCACACCCTATGCACCGTGGAGCATGCCCATGCCAAACCAAGTCGTCGATGTTGTTTGGAGAAACGACCTCACTTTTGATGCTCATCAGCAGGGGCGGACGCTTACGATCATGTCGTCTCCGCATGAGGATCCTGATGGCAAGGCTGTATCACCGAAACAGCTTTTATTGACTGGACTTGCGGGCTGTACAGGACTCGATGTTGCCTCGATTCTGCCAAAGATGCGTGTGCAGTTTAGCTCGCTAAGAGTTGTTGTTGAAGCCACGCTAACGGAGGACCACCCACGGACGTATGCAACGATGCATATGGTCTACGAGGTAGGTTGCAATGAAGACGACAGGGAGAGCGTCGAACGAGCCGTTGAGCTGTCGGTTACGAAGTACTGTGGTGTCCATGCGATGCTCGAGAAGGCCTCAGACATCACCCATGAAGTGCGGATCGTAGCATAGTGTCGATGTGCTCATAGGGGGCATACCCATTCGAGAGCAGGTGCACATTATCGCCGATTTCGAGAAGCATCGTGGGAAAGCCCCCTATGCCAAGAGATGCAACGTATTCGAACTCGTCGGCAACTGCATCACTGATCTCGGGGGAGTTCATGAGCATGATGAACTCATCTGGGTTCAAACCAGCCTCGCTGGAGAGCACACGATAGGTCGACTCAGCGTTCATGTCAAGTCCATCGGCATACAGCGCACGCTGGAGGCGATGGCTAAATGCGATGTGATTACTTGGCTGCATGGCTCGCATGGCCTCGAGGGCTCTGGCAGGGGGCTCACTGTCGAGAACGACGTCCTTACGATTCAGCAGTCCATGCAGGAAGGCCTCGCCAAACGTTACGCCGGTGGTCTCTTCCACACGGGCACGGGCACCACGAATGAAGTCGGACATCTCAGAGAGCGCCCGTATGCTATCTCCCGTGACCATACCGCCGGCATAAACGACGATTTCGAGGTGCTCTGACCATTCTTCTGCTATGCGAGACACAACGGGACCAAACCCATAGCACCATCCGCACAGAGTGTCTTGGAAATAGTGAAGCGTCGGACGCTCAATGTTCTCAATGCTCATGCTGCAGCTAGGCGCTTGCGCAATTCTGTATCGAGTGCGTCGAGGAATTCTTGTGTGTAGAGGTAGTGCTCTCCATGGTTGACCTTGTTGCCGTGAATGCACACAGCGAGGTCTTTTGTCATCTTGCCGCTCTCAACCGTGTCTATGCAGACACGTTCGAGAGTGTGGCAGAAATTGATGAGCTCTTGATTTCCATCAAGTTTACCGCGGAACTCCAAGCCCCTTGTCCATGCAAAGATTGAGGCGATCGGATTTGTTGAGGTAGGTTTTCCTTGCTGGTGGTCGCGATAGTGACGTGTCACTGTACCATGAGCTGCTTCCGATTCCATGGTCTTACCATCGGGTGTAACCAAGACTGATGTCATCAGTCCGAGCGAGCCAAATCCCTGCGCAACGGTGTCAGACTGCACATCACCGTCGTAGTTCTTACATGCCCATACGAAGTTGCCGTGCCACTTGAGTGCCGAGGCCACCATGTCATCGATGAGACGGTGCTCATAGGTGATGCCTGCAGCCTCGAATCGATCTTTGAATTCGCTACTGTAAACATCTTCGAAAATGTCTTTGAAGCGACCGTCATACTTTTTGAGAATGGTGTTCTTCGTGCTAAGGTACAAGGGCCAACCCTTAGCGAGTGCCTGATTCATACAAGCACGCGCAAAGCCGCTTATCGATTCATCGGTGTTGTACATCGCCAGAGCCACACCATCACCCTTGAAGTTGTATACCTCGAAGCTCTGTGGCTCAGAGCCGTCTTCAGGGGTAAATGTAACGGTAAGCTTACCCTTACCCTTTGTAACGAAGTCTGTTGCACGATACTGGTCACCAAAGGCATGACGTCCGATACAGATCGGCGCGGTCCAATTTGGCACCAGGCGCGGAACATTTGAACAGACGATAGGCTCGCGGAATACTGTTCCGTCAAGAATATTGCGAATGGTGCCGTTGGGCGACTTCCACATCTGCTTTAGCCCGAACTCCTTGACGCGTGCTTCATCCGGTGTGATAGTTGCACACTTGATGCCCACGGAATACTGACGAATGGCTTCGGCAGCATCGATGGTTACTTGATCGTTCGTTGCATCGCGATGCTCCATACCAAGATCAAAGTACTTGATGTCGATATCGAGGTAGGGAAGGATCAGCTTATCCTTGATAAACTTCCATATGATGCGTGTCATTTCGTCGCCATCGAGCTCGACGACGGGATTTGCGACGGAGATCTTGTTCATTCTTTGTGCAAGCAAATAGTGATGACAACGTTGTTGCTGCGTGCTACAACGCAACCGCAATACCGGCGGTAAGAAGTGAGAGGTTGTACCTGTTGATGAAGTACGAGCGAACGGGGCTCCCGGCTGTACCCTGCCATGTTTGAGGATCAAACACTGGAGTAAGGGGAAGTGAATATCCCACAAGCAGATCAACACTGCGAATCGAACCGATATCGCGTCCAAGGCGAACACGCAGTGAAGCGTGGGCATTGAAGACGATCGAATTGTAGTTCGACAATGAACCTGTCGTGTCGATCCGCGTGCGTGATCCGTTCTCAAACAACAGATCTGAAGGATTCTCGAGCGTCTCAGTTTGTTGAAACGCAGATGATGCGATGTAGTAAGCATCTGGCCCCAATCCGAGCCATAGCCAGTCAGTAAGTTCGTACTCCAACGTTATGTGAACTGGCACGGTGTGGAATGTAACATCTAGGCCATGCTTAAACACTGCGTTTACAGTGCCAGTACCGGGCAGGTACACGGGGCTTGTCGAAAACGACGAATAGGCAACAGGCAATTGCTGATATCCAGCCCGCGTCGAAAGACGAAGGCCGTTTTCAGACAATGGGAAACTGCCACCTAACTGAATGCCATAGCCGATGCCGTTTGAGTTTTCGAAACCCAAACAACAATTCTCTACTGGAGGCAGAGAATTGAAATCAACATCGTGCATTCCGTAGGAGCCAATGAGATTAACTGACCATTCCGTCGATGATGTCGATCGTGATTCAGGCTTTGTGCTATCGCTCGAGCGCAACTCTTGAGCACTAGCATGGATCAATCCAAACATCAACATCGTTATAAGAACGAGAATGCGGTTCATCATGGTAGTTTCAAAAGAGTAGTTCTTGCAATGATGTCAGATGCAGCGAACGTCACAGTATACGTGCCAGCTGCAATAACCGGCAGTTCAATGGTAACGAGTGGCCACTGCAAGCCTGCTTCAACGTCTGTCTTGTTTGCAATCACATTGCCGTGCATATCAGTGATCACGATTGTGCCGGAAACCGCTTGTTCTGCGTATACACGCAGACCAACAGTTGAGCCTGTAACTGGGTTCGGAGCAACAAGAATAGAAGTCTTGCCGGGTGCTTTGATTAGGCGCGTGTTGCCGTACGTCGTGCATAGCCCCTTGAGGGTAACAGATCCAGGAGTTGATTGCGTGAACTGTCGACGTACACTCGTCCAACGGAACGACTCAACGCGAACCACACTCGTACTGTCGTTTCCGAGCAACGCGAGAAACTTCAGCGTCGCAAGCTTGCCTGCCTGAAGCGAGGCTTTCCCAGTGACAGTGATTGTGTGATACTCACCGTTGTCGTCCACCGCATCAAAGACAAGCGGCTCTAGGACCGTTCGGTTGAATGTGAGCTTCAATTCCCATTCGCGCTCCACACCGTCTTGGAAAAACGCACATGGAGCACCGTAGTTAAGATCGAAGTTGAACGTGTCTCCAACCTGTTGGATCTGCTCGGGAACAACAATCGTTGTGTTCTCGTAGCTCTGTTGATAGTAGTCGCCGATACTCTGCAGACCGCCAGCAAGACGAGGTGCAGGGCCTGCATCTCCAAGCAATGGTTGGCCAATCGACACGCGCAATCCGAACTTGCCCGAAACGGGGCTTGCGATTGCGCCGCTTGTAACGCCGCCACCAGCAACACCATATTGAGCAGTCACGCGGCCAACAAGTAGCATGACGAGGAGGAGAGGGATGATGATGTTTATTCTCATGGTTGTTCCTTCATTATGACGCATTGGTGCTGTCATTACGTTGTTGCCATAAGAACCCACTTCTGAAGCGTTCCAGAGTAGATAAACGTGATCGATTGGTTGTTGCCAATTGTCTTATTCGCTACGCCGAGGACGAGGCGATTGTCGACAGCAGAACGATTGTCCTCGTTCTGGAACGTGATGTTCTTGCCGGACTGATTGATGATGATGATCACACGTCCATTCTCACCATTATCAAAGCCGGTGATATCAGAGCCTTGGCCTGCATTGATCATGCGGAAAAATGCGTTGTCAGAAATGTTGATGTTGTTGATGACAGTCGTGGCACCGCGTAGAAGATCAATGTCGATGGTTGTGCCTTCTGTTAGAACAAACTTGCCAATGTTACTAGATGGATTCTCAGCTACCCATTTATCAGTAGCAGCGTCGTAGACGAGAGCAAAGCCATCTTGCAGTGTCAATGGTGATGTAATCTGCTTGCCACCGATCGTAGATGCGTCAGCAGAAACCGTTGCCGGCTTCCATGTGTTAGCAGTTGCATCCCACGTGAGCACTTGGTTGTTCGTTGGAGCCGTTGCTGCTACTGCGCGGCCCTGAAGGCCGTCAACCGTTGGATTCGGATAGGAGCCATTGAGATCACCACCAGCTGTTCCACCTGGAGCAACACCGCTGATGGTTACGTTGTTGGCTGCCGTTACGCGACCTTGCGCGTCAACTGTGAATGAACCTACTTGTGTTGCTGTGCCGTACTGGCCTGCCGTGACGGCAGTGTTTGAGAGCTTAGCACTTGTTACCGAACCGTCAGCAATATCTGCCGTGCCCACAGCTCCGTCAAGTATCGATGTGGATGTGACCGCCCCTGTAGCGAGAGTCGGATTCGGATACGTACCAGTGAGAGCGCCGCCCGCACTTCCGCCTGGCGTGACACCGGCAATCGTGATGTTGGCTGCTGCTGTGACGCGACCCTTCGAATCGACTGTAAACGATCCAACTTCAGTGGCAGTACCATACGAACCGGCGGCAACACCCGTTGTGCTGAGCTTCGCACTGGTGATCGCGCCGTCAGCAACCTTTGCTGTGGTGACTGCATTATCAGCAAGATCTACTGTTGATACAGAGCCATCGATGATGTTTGCCGATCCTACAGAGCCATTGGCGAGTGTTGGATTAGGGAACGTTCCTGCGAGTGCACCACCGGCTGTACCCGTTGGCGATGCCCCTGTGATGGTGACATTGGTGGCACTTGTGATGCGACCCTTGGCATCGACAGTGAACTGACCAACCTGCGTGGCTGAACCATACGTGCCACTGGTTACAGCGGTATTCGAAAGTTTCGCATCCGTTACTGCACCATCTGCAAGGTCAGCCGAGCCAACAGCGCCGTCTGCAATAGACGTAGAACTTACTGCGCCTGTGGCGAGTGTTGGATTTGGATAGGTGCCAGACAGTGCACCACCAGCCGCGCCTGTAGGAGCGGCGCCGGTGATCGTTACGTTGCCAGCGCTTGTAATCCGACCGGAAGCATCTACGGTAAACTGTCCCACCTGCGTGGCAGAACCAAATGTTCCTGCATTTACGCCAGTAGCAGCCAACTTGTTGGTTGTAACAGCTCCGTCTGCGAGATCAGACGTTGCAATCGATCCGTCTGTGATGTTGCCCGAGCCAACACTGTTTGTTGCGAGCGATGGACTAGGGTACGTTCCCGTGAGAGCTCCACCAGCACTGCCGCCCGGGACTACACCGGAGATTGTAACGTTCTGTGCAGTGGTTATGCGGCCAGCTGCATCAACGGTAAACTGTCCTACCTGTGTCGATGTACCGTATGAAGCCCCCGTTACACCAGTTGCAGTCATCTTGGCCGAACTCAGTGTTCCGTCTGCAACATCCGAGGCTGTGATCGTACCATCGACGATGTTCGATGAAGAAACTGACCCAGTTGCAAGAATTGGATTAGGGTATGTTCCAGCAAGGGCACCGCCTGCCGCACCTGTTGGAGCTGCAGCGGCAATCGTTACGTTGGCTGCGCTTGTGATTCGTCCAGAAGCATCAACCGTAAACTGTCCAACTTGCGATGACGAACCATAAACGCCAGCAGAAACACCAGTGTTTGAAAGCTTTGCAGGTGTTACAATGCCATCACCAAGGTCTCCAGTTGCGATCGAGCCGTCTGTGATATTGCTAGAGCTCACAGAATTGGCTGCGAGCGTTGGGTTAGGATATGTTCCTGTGAGTGCTCCGCCAGCGGAACCGCCAGGTGTAGTGCCCGTAATTGTGACGTTGCCGGCAAAGGTGAGACGACCTTGTGAATTGACGGTGAACTGTCCGACCTGTGTTGCACTGCCATAGGTTGCGGCGGTAACACCGGTAGCCGAAAGCTTCGCGTCGGTTACAGCAGCATCAGCAAGATTGGTTGTTGCAATGCCGCTAGCCGCGATGTCGGCAGATGTTATTGTGCCATCTACAATGTTGGCAGATGACACAGAGCTGATGGCAAGCGTTGGGTTCGGATATGTCCCTGATAAGACTCCGCCCGCCGCGCCACCTGGTGTCACACCCGAAATTGTCACGTTTGATGCTGCTGTCAGACGACCTTGCGCATCTACGGTAAATGCACCTACCTGTGTTGGCGTTCCGTATGAACCGGCGGTAACAGTTGTGTTGGCCAGCTTGCTTGCTGTAACAGCCCCATCTGCCAGATCTGCAGATGTTATTGAACCATCTGCTATCGCTGCAGATGTAACGGCACCAGCGGCAAGGGCAGGGTTTGGATATGTGCCAGAGAGGACACCACCAGCCGGGCCACTCGGGGAGATTCCGGAGATAGCAACATTCGTTGCTGATGTGATGTGACCGCGGGCATCAATCGTTATCTGAGGAACAAGCAGGTTCGAACCGTAGGTTGCTGCTGTCACACCCGATAGATAGTGCTTCGGAGCGGTGATGGCACCATCAGCTATGTCGTTGGTGGTAATCGTGAGATCTTGAATGTTGTTCGACGTTACAACTCCAGTTCCAAGACCTGGGTTTGGATATGTGCCTGAGAGGACGCCGCCAGCTGCACCACCTGGCGTTGTGCCACTGATCGTGATGTTCTGCGCTGCTGTTACGCGGCCTTGAGCATCTACCGTGACCTGACCTACCTGCGTTGCGTTGCCATAGATTCCAGACGTAACTCCTGTTGTCGTCAGTTTGGCGGATGTAATGCTACCATTGGCAATATCGAGCGATTGGATTGTACCATCAGCGATGTTGGCACTCGTGACAACACCGTTACCAAGTTGTGGGTCGGGGTATGTGCCAGTTAATGACCCGCCTGCAGGACCACTCGGAGCTGTTGGTGCAATCGGAATTGAAAATGCTGTTACTACTCGACCTGACGAGTCGACAGCTACAACTGCTGAGTGGGTTGACGAACCATACTGACCTGGATTCACACCCGTTGGAATGAGCTTTTGTGACGTCACAGAGCGGTCAATGATCTTGTCCGTCGATACCGAGTTGCTAGCAAGGTCGGCATTACTAACCGCGCCATCAAGAATCTTGGCCGTTGTTACCGCTGCGTCCTTGATGTTCTCAGTACCAACGACACCGAGAGCAAGCTGCGGATTTGGGTAGGAGCCAACCAACGCGCCGCCTGCTGGACCGATAGGGGGCGAGCCAGCCAATGGAACATTCTGAATCGTAACGATGCGCCCAGACTTGTCTACATACATCTGTGGGATCAGCGTCGACGAGCCATAGAGACCAGCGTCGAGTGGCATCTGCGAAAGTTCATCGCTCCCAATCGAGCCATCCTTGATGTTCGCACCGGTGATTGTGTTAGGGGCAATCTTCTGGCTAGTGATAGCGAAGTCTGCAAGCTTTTGTTCAGTGACAGACTTGTCGGCGATCTTCGTTGTTGTAACTGCACCACCGGAGATCTTCTCTGATGTAACGGCACCTTCGGCAAGCTTCGGTGTTGTGACGTTGAAGTCAACCAGCTTGGAAGTCGTAACGCTATTATCGGCAAGCTCTGTTGTCGTTACTGCACCACGCGCAATCTTTTCCGTAGTGATGACACCATTTTTAATCGTTGGTGCCGGGTAGAATCCCGTGAGTTCCCCACCCGCTGTTCCCCCTGGTGGTACGCCGATGATAGGGACTTGCTCAGCAAACGTAACGCGACCCTGCTCGTCGACTCGAAGCACAGTGCTGGTGTTGGATGAACCGAATGGTCCGAGCGGACCCTGATGAATCTCCTGCAGAGCAGCAGCACCAATGGTGTTGTCATTGATCTTGAGGTTCAGGGCGTTCAGTGGGCCGTTAACAGTAATGTCTGATCCTGCACCTGAGGCAGCCCCCTGAACGCGAGCGGCGTTGATTGTTGTTGTTCCAGTGCCGTTGATGGCATTAATCAGTACATCACCCATATTGTTCGTTGGGTTGTTGATCGACTGACGGATGGAATCAGCAACCTGCGGCGTTACTGCGCTTGCGATCTCTGCTGACTTTGCATTGAGTGCATTGAGTGCGTAAGGCACAGCCGTGAGAAAGACGCGAGGTGTCAATTCCGGTTGGCTGTTGATCGATGTGCCGAGCCAAAGGGATTGGTCAAATGAAATGTTTAGTGGTGACTTTTCACCAAGGATAACATTGAACACGCCACCGCTGGTCGTAACTGTATGGCGTTCATTCCAAACACCAGTGCCACCAATCGCTACATTGTAGACCGTGAGGTCGACTGTCCAGACACTGTCGCAGACTGGGATGCCAGTAGTATCGATCAATACCCCTTGATACGTGATCTTCTTTGGAATGCCCGTCTGCGCCAAAGCGCTGATAGACGCAGCTGCGATGAAAACCGCAAACATGAGCGCCATGAACAGGCCACGTGCTATCGTCTGTGCCATATGAAAAACCTCACAGTGTAAATATGTTTTGTTTCGATGTAATGTGGCGTGGACCGTCAGTGCCGATTTCGATAACCCCTTGTCGACGGTGCTTTTACGCCTGCGTCGCAAAATTATGATGAGCCTGTCTCGTAGCGCGCGCATGGCTGTGGATAACCATGGTTACTTGTCCACAATTCTAATATTTGATTATAAAAAAAGCGGGACTTCACTCACCGTGAAGTCCCGCGCGGTAATCTGTGTTGTTATGCGCTTTAGAAAACCAATCCGATTCCAAACGTCAGCATCGATATTGAATACGAATCGATGAAGAATCTACCCGGTGGATTCCCGGACATACCCTTCCATGTTTGGGCGGCGAACAATGGCTGAAGGGGAAGGGAGTAGCGTCCGAAGATGTCGACACCAACAGAACCTTGTTGCTTTTCAATCAAGCGGATGCGTGCAGACCCTGTGGCATTGAACACGACGGCATTCTGGCCGCGAACGTATCCATTCCTATCCAAACGGACGCGCGTGCCCGTTTCGAAAACAAGGTTGGACGGCTCTTCAAGTGTCTCTGTCTGATGGAAAGACCCAGTTGCAAAGAAGTAGCCGTCGAGCCCAAATCCAAGGTAGAAGCCACTAAGAACAGGATACTCAAGTCGAGCACCAAACGTTACGGTTGTCCATGTCACATCGAGCGTGTGACGGAACAGGGCATCGCCAGAAACAACACCACCAGTAAACGCCTTCTCGGTAGAATACGAATCAAATGACACGGGCATGTTCAAATAGCCGATGTGTGGGGTGATCGTAAGGCCATCAGCGGTAAGGGGCGTTGTGTATCCAAGCTCAAAGCCGAACCCTAGCCCCTTGCTGTCGCTGAATCCTGTGCAACAGTTTTCGATTGGAGGCAGCGAGTTGAATGATGCGTTATGTGTGGCCAGGTTGCCTATGAACGCTAACGTGAACTCGTCGTGCGAATGTGGTACACCGTGATCATGCACATGCTGATGCTCGTGCACGTGTCCGTGTGCATGCGAATGGTCATGCGGGTGAGGACTGCTCGTTGAATGCTGATGTGAGTGCCCATGGTTGTGATCATGCACATGCGTTGTATCGGTTTGCTGCGCAGATGCCGATGTCATGCAAAGCATATACGCTGCCATGAGAGCAAGAGAGAAGCTTGATATCATGGCAGCTTCACCATAGTTGTTCGTACCACATCGTTTTCCGTAAAGAGAGCAACTGTGTACGAACCAGCAGGGATAACCTGAAGCTCAACAGTTGTCATCGGCCATGTTGATCCTGCCTCCACCCGGTCTGCTGTGTACACCACGTTTCCATGAATGTCTGTTACCACAAGAGTGCCAACTTGCGGACGATCGGAATACGTGCGCATGGTGAACGACGAGCCCGTAACGGGGTTCGGTGCGATCAGGATAGCCATCTTGCTCGGATCTTTGAGAAGTCGTGTAGAACCGTAGGTATTGCAGAGTCCACGCAGCAGGACAGAGCCAGGCGTTGATTGCACGTACTGACGCTGAGCATCAATCCATCTAAATGATTCGAGGCGAACATCAGTAAGAGAATCATTCCCCAAGCGTCCCATCAGAAGCAGCCGTGTTAACACGCCGCCATTTGATGCAGCGTTTCCTGTTAAAGTGATCGTGTAGCGTTCGCCATCATCAACGATTGAGTCATATCGAAGGGGCTCGAGAACAGTCCGGTTAAAGCTGACCTTGAGTTCCCAATCGCGGGATGCCACGTTGCTTTGGAACAACGCGCACGACGCACCGTAAAGAACATCGAGTGCGAACGTGTCGCCAATCTGCTTCACGACGCTGTCGATTCGAATAAGAGTTGATTCGTAGAACTTCTGCACGGCGTTACCATGGCTGATGATGCCGGAGCGGACGATTGGGTCGAGACCCGCTTCGCCAACAATTGGGAGGCCAACAGCCCCTTGCATGTGGTAGTCACCAAGTTGGATCGCAGTTGTCGCTCCACTGGTAACAACCCCGCCTACGACTGTCTGACCCTGCATCGTTGATCCCACGAGGCAGAGAAGACAACCAATCACGAGTATGTGTTTCATAGTTGTTTTCATCCTTGATACTGTGATTGGATTAGGTAGTGGCCATGAGGACCCACTTGCCCAGAGTACCAGAATAGATGAATGTGATTGACTGGTTGTTACCGATTGTCTTGTTAGCAACACCCAAAATGAGCTGGTTGTCAGCGTCAGAGCGAGCATCCTCATTTTGGAACGTTATGTTCTTGCCGGACTGATTGATGATGATGATCACGCGACCATTCGCACCGTTATCAAATCCCGTAATGTCGGAGCCTTGTCCAGCATTCGTCATCCGGAAGAACGCGTGATCTGAGATATCGATGTTGTTGATCACAGTTCCCGCACCGCGAAGCAAGTCGATATTGATTGCGGTACCCTCGCCCAGAATCAACTGTTTGATGTTAGCCGTCGGATTGAGTGGAACCCACTTATTCTGAGCTGCATCATACGTGAGAGCATCTCCGTCGTTTGGATTGAGAACAGGGTCAACGCCAATTCCACCAATTGAAGTGGCTGTTGCTGTTACGGCAGCAGGCTTCCATGTATTAGCGGTAGCATCCCATGTTAGAACCTGATTGTTCGTTGGTGCCGTAGCTGCGACCGCACGACCTTGGAGACCATCAACTGTTGGGTTCGGATAGGTTCCGTTTAGGTCACCACCAGCAGCGCCACCAGGAGTAACACCTGTGATCGTAACATTCTGAGCCGCAGTGATTCGTCCGTTCGCATCAACCGTGAACTGGCCTACCTGTGTTGCTGAACCATATGTCGCAGCACTTACACCTGTTGTTGAGAGCTTCGCTGCTGTTACCGCACCATCGGCGATCAGTGGTGTTGTAACTGCGCCTGTAGCAATGTCGCCGGTCGCAACAGCACCATCAACGATGTTACTTGAATTGATCGTGTTTGCAGCAATCGATGGGTTTGGATATGTGCCTGTAAGATCTCCACCAGCTGCTCCACCTGGAGTTACACCAGTGATCGTGATGTTGGCAGCCTGTGTCACGCGACCCTTTGAATCGACGGTGAACTGACCTACCTGAGTTGCCGAGCCATATTGACCAAGCACAACGCCTGAGTTCTCAAGTTTGTCAGCAGTGACTGAGCCCGGAGCAAGCTTTGCGGCTGTTACCGAACCATCAGCAAGCTTGGCAGTCGTTACTGCACCATCACCCAACTTAGCCGTTGATACTGCACCATCTGCAAGCTTAGCACCGGTGACGTTGCCATCTTGGATTTTCGTCGTGGTAACAGCATTGTCGCCAAGTTTAGCCCCCGACACTGCGCCGTCTGCGAGCTTGGCAGTTGTGACGTTGCCATCTGCAATCTTCGCTGTTGTGACCGCATTGTCAGCAAGGTCTACAGTTGCAACTGTTCCGTCGAGGATCATTGGCGATGTAACAGCACTGTTCGCGATGGTTGGGTTAGGATATGTTCCAGTCAGAGACCCTCCAGCTGCGCCAGATGGTGCAACGCCAGAGATAGTAACGTTCTGTGCGAACGTAATTCGACCCTTTGAGTCCACAGTGAACTGACCAACTTCTGTCGCAGAGCCGTACGTACCTGTAACGACTGCGGTGCTGGCCAACTTGTCTGCAGTAACTGCACCGTCAGCGAGTTTCACTGACGTAACTGAGCCATCGGCAATCTTAGCCGTTGTGACAGCACCATCATCAAGCTTGTTAGTTGTCACTGCATCATCTGCCAGCTTGGCCGTGGTTACGTTACCATCCTGAATCTTCGTCGTTGTAACGGCATTGTCCGCCAGCTTTGCATTCGTCACATTACCATCGGCAATCTTCGGCGTTGTTACTGCGTTATCTGCAAGGTCAACTGTTGCAACTGTACCATCCAGGATTGTACCTGATGTTACCGCACTTTGTGCAATAGATGGATTAGGGTATGTGCCTGTGAGAGAACCGCCAGCTGCTCCACCCGGCGTTACTCCGGTGATGGTGATGTTGGCAGCCTGCGTAACACGGCCCTTTGAATCAACCGTGAACTGACCTACTTGTGTGGCCGAGCCATACTGACCAACAACCACGGCTGTGTTCTCAAGCTTATCTCCCGAGACAGATCCGGGAGCAAGCTTAGCCGCAGTAACTGAACCATCAGCAAGTTTTGATGTTGTCACGTTGCCATCTTGGATCTTTGCGGTCGTTACAGCATTGTCACCAAGCTTGGCAGTCGTAACCGCACCATCAACGAGTTTTGCGGTTGTGACATTTGCGTCAGCAATCTTCGCAGTCGTAATTGCGTTATCGGCAAGGTCTACAGTTGCAACTGTTCCATCGAGGATCATCTGCGAGGTAACGGCGCTTGGAGCAATCGATGGGTTAGGATATGTTCCTGTGAGCGATCCGCCTGCAGGACCTGCCGGTGCGACGCCTGCTATCGTGACATTCTGAGCTGCAGTGATGCGCCCCTTTGAGTCCACCGTGAACTGACCGACCTGGGTGGCTGAACCATACTGCCCAAGGATTACGCCAGTGTTATCGAGCTTATCTGCAGTTACTGAACCTGGGGCAAGCTTTGCACCTGTTACAGATCCGTCAGCAATCTTAGATGTCGTTACAGCACCATCAGCAAGTTTCGCTGTTGTAACGTTTCCATCCTGGATTTTTGCTGTTGTTACTGCTCCGTCGGCCAGCTTAGACGTCGTTACATTTCCGTCGAGAATCTTCTGCGTCGTTACAGCATTATCTGCAAGGTCTGCTGCAGAAACTGTACCGTCCTGAATCATTGATGAGTTGACTGCATTCGGAGCAATTGATGGGTTTGGATATGTTCCTGATAGGGAGCCGCCGGCTGGGCCACCTGGAGCGACACCACTGATTGTGATGTTTGCAGCCTGCGTAACGCGGCCCTTTGAGTCAACAGTAAACTGACCCACTTGTGTTGCCGAACCGTATTGGCCGAGCACAACGCCTGAGTTTTCCAGCTTGTCTGCAGTGACCGAACCAGGGGCTAATTTGGCTGCCGTAACTGATCCGTCTGCCAACTTGTTCGTTGTAACTGCACCGTCAGCAAGTTTAGCCGTAGAAACAGCACCATCGGCGAGCTTGGCTCCTGTGACGTTTCCATCTGCAATCTTCGTTGTTGTCACTGCATTATCTGCAAGCTTCGGGCCAGTAACTGAACCATCCTGGAGTTTCATTGTTGAAACTGCGTTGTCAGCCAACTTCTGATTTGTCACGTTGCCATCGGCGATCTTCGTTGTTGTAACCGCATTATCAACGATGAGTTCGTTAGTGATCGTGTTTGGTGCAATATCACCCGTAGCGATTGTGCCGTTAAGGATCTTGGCAGATGTTATGGCATCAGGTGCGATCAGGGGGTTGGGATATGTTCCCGTAAGGTCTCCACCAGCAACTCCAACAGGGGGCATGCCGGCGATTGGGACGTTCTGAGCAGAGACGATGCGACCCTTTGCGTCGACAATGAACTGTCCAACTTGCGTTGGAGAACCATACGTACCAACTCCAACTCCGCTGTTCTCAAGTTTAGCAGCTGTGACTGCTCCGTCAGCGATCTTCTGAGCTGTTACAGCAAAGTCCGAAATCTTTGGTGTGGTTACCGCACCATTTGCAAGATCAATGTCTTGGATCGTTCCATCGAGGATCTTGGTCGAGGTGACCCTACCCGTTCCAATCGTTGGATTCGGGAATGAGCCTTCAAGGTCGCCCCCAGCAATAAGTCCACCTGGAGCGATTGTCACATCTACTTCGCGAATGTTGGTGATTCGACCAGCTTGGTCAACGGTGAACTGTGGGACCTTTGATGACGCACCATATGTAGAAGGGAAAATCGCCTGCATGGTCGACATCTTCGCGCTCGTGATAGCACCATCAACAACCTTCGGAGTCGTTACTGCATCGTTAGCAAGATCTTGTGTTCTTACTTCGCCGTCCCTGATCTTCGGACTCGTTACCGCATCGTCTGCGAGATCAATCGTATTGACATCGCCATCCTTGATGGCGGCGCTGGTTACTGCATCATTGGCGATCTTCGATGCTGTAATTGCACCATCAGCAATGTTCGCAGTGCCGATCGTACCCGGAGCAATCTTTGCACCCGTGACCGAACCATCCGGAATCTTAGCAGTCGTAATCGCCCCATCTCTGATGGTAGGATTGGGATATGTACCGGCAAGGTCACCACCGGCAGCACCCCCTGGACTAACGCCCGAGATCGGAACCTGTCCGGCACGAACCACACGTCCTTGTGGGTCGATCGTGATCACTGCCGACTGTGTTGCCGAGCCAAATGGACCAATGACACCAGGGTGAAGTTCTTCGAGTTCATCAGCGCCTACCGTGTTCGGCTTTATTGTGAGGTTCATGCTGTCCAAGCTGCCGCTGACATCAATGTCGGATCCTGCAACTGCTGCAAGGCGTCCGCGAATCCTCAAGCGCACAGAGTCGGCAACATCATTAGCCATGCCCGACATGTTTGACCACTCTGAGTTCAATGCATACGGCACTGCGGTGAGGAATGTTCGCGGATTGAGTTCCGTGCGTCCATTCACCGAGAGCCCGAGCCAGAGACGCTGGTTGAAGTTCACGTTTAGTGCCGTTGTGTTCCCAAGAATCACACTGAACATGCCAGACTTCGTCTGGATAATGTGACGCTCAAACCATAGCGGTGCTCCACCAACTGCAACGTCATACATAGCGAAGTCCACCGTGTATGTGCTGTCGCACGATGGGATGCCAGTTGCATCATATATGACGCCTTGGTACGAAATCTGTCGAGGAATACCAGGCTGGGCGTTCGTGGCCACCCCAAGTACAAGCAGTGCAACGACTAGTGCCCCAAGTCGTTTGCAAACGCTGTAGAATTGTGAACTCATGCCAATAACTCCATGAAAAGTAAAGTTAGTATTTCACTGCAAGGTCAATGTGGATAAAATAGGGGTTTAGTCCCGAATTACCATCTAAATCAGTATAGAATCCACACAAAAACGCATGGTTATCCACATCT
>CANGZU010000003.1 GCA_947458785.1 Ignavibacteria bacterium | reverse complement strand
TCATGGTTATGTCGACACCAACCGAAACAATCACTCGCCGTATGGAGGTGGTCCGATGAATCGCATCCAACTCCGCATACTCATCATCACGGCAATCGCTTTTGTCGCAGTTCAAACGCATGCCCAAACCCAGAATGCGCGTCTGGGTCTGATTCTGCACGGTGGACTAGACCTGCATATGACGGGCTTTTCGAGAATTCCTGAAGCGGAGAATTGCTGTCCTGAGTTTACTGGCGGTCAGGGCTCTTTGTTTGGTCTTTCTGCCCAATACCTTGCACCCATGTCGGCTTCGCTTGGCATCGACGTGCGCGTTGGCTATTACTCGTCTGCCGTTGATCTTGTAACAACCGAATCACAAACATTGCTTGACCGTGGTGTTCGCGTTCCAGCCACGATCCAGCACGAGCTTAACGTAGCTCATGCAATGCTTGGTGTTGACGTACTTGGGCGATATACGCTGAGCAAGCAGATGTTTCTGCTCGGTGGCTTGACGATGGGTTACAATCTCTCCGGTACATATTCCCAGGCTGAACGGTTGTCAACACCAGGAAATGCAACCTTCGAAAACAACCAACGGATGCGTAATCAACGCAATGGAGCTCTTGAATCGTTAAGCAGTGTGTATCTGGGTCTCACGACCGGTTTGTCATTTGACCTTCCGATGAATGCTGATAACACAGCGTTTATCTCTCCTGAATTGCTGATCAGTATCAGTCCAACGAATCTTCTGCAAGAAACTTCATGGCTCATTCAGCGGGCCCGTGCTGGTGTTTCCATCTCGTTTGTACCACCCGCACTGGAGGACGACCTCAGCGACATCGAACTATTCGATATTGCACGCAACTCGCCACTGCGGTCTGCTACTGAGTCTGCATCGGTTCCAGTGCCATCGGTGACCGTTGCAGGTATCAACGAGGAAGGCGCTACACAAACAACTTCTGGTGTGCGGATCGAAGAGTTTGCGTCGAACCGGATACGCCCCCTGCTACCGTATGTCTTCTTCGATAAGGGGTCCCATACCCTGCCGGTTCGGTATAGGCAGATTGGCAAAGATCAGATAGAGGGGTACTCTTTAGACAATTTCTACAATCTCGATGCAATGGTTACCTATTACCAGATGCTCAATATCGTTGGCAAGCGCATGCTGGAGACGCCAGAGGCCACAATCACTCTGACGGGGTGCCGCGACAAATCGGAAGAGGGATTAAGCGACGACCTTGCAAAGCGTCGAGCTCTGGTGATCAAGTCCTACTTGGTAGAGACATGGGGTGTCGACGCATCGCGCGTCGCGGTAGAAGACAGAGGACTACCTTCTGTGGCCTCATCTTCGGATGATGTTGACGGTGCTGTTGAGAACATGCGTGTCGAGATTTCTGCGAGCGATAACGCAATTCTCTCCCCCGTTGGATCGCGCGATACGATGCGCGTCTTCACTCCAACGGGAATGCGCTTTAGCCCAAATGTGCAACAGGGTGAGCAGGTCAAGACTTGGACATTGTTTGTCTCACAGAACGAGCAGATCATCAAGGTGTTTCATGGCCAAGCAACTCCTCCAGCACATGTTGACTGGAGATTGGCTGAAACGTCACGATTCATTCCTCGTGGGATCAGAAACCTTGAATACATGCTCGTCGTTCAAGACTCGGCTGGTAAAATCATACCGAGTGAAGCAGGATCAATGCAGGTATCAGAGATCTTGCTGTCAGACAAGGCACGCACCGGAGGTACGGACAAGAACATTGATCGCTATTCTTTGATCTTGTTTGGGTTCGACCGTGCCGATGTTTCGGTAGACAATCAGCGTTTGGTAAGTGAAATCAAGAAGTCTATCACACCTCGCTCGACGGTCAAGGTCGTTGGCTATTCCGATCGTGTTGGTGATGCGGCTTACAATCTCAGTCTCAGTGAGAAGCGCGCAAAGGCGGTAGCATCTGCTCTTGCAACGGAGAGAACATCTACCCAAGGCGTTGGCGAATCGCTGCCATTGTATGACAACGACACTCCTGAGGGTCGTTTCTATTCAAGAACGGTTGAGGTTATCGTAGAGACACCACGGTAGTGCATGAAGATCCTTGTATTCAATTGGCAGGATAGATTGCATCCACAGGCTGGTGGTGCAGAGGCGCATCTTCATGCGATCTTTTCGAGGCTTGTTGCAAGGGGCCATGAAGTTCACCTCGTAACCTGTGGATTTGATGGCGCGGCTGACTCGGAGATTCTTGATGGCATGCACGTCTATCGAATTGGTACAAGGTCTACATACAACCTGCACGTGCCTCTTTGGTGGAACCGCAATGGTAAGGGGCTAGGAGTTGATGTCGTCGTAGATGACATCAACAAGATTCCCTTGATGACGCCGCTTTTTATCAAGAAGCCCATTGTGGCGCTTGTACACCACCTGTTTGGTTCAAGCATCTTTCAGGAAGCAAGTCTTCCTGCGGCATTGTACGTCAATCTTGCTGAGCGGTGCCTCCCGTTTGTTTATCGATCAACACCAATGGCCGTCGTCTCGGAGAGTACCCGTCACGAATGCCTTGCTAGTGGACTAGATGCATCTCGTCTATCGATTGTCTACAACGGAATAGACGCTGGCGAGTACCCTATGCTGGTTAGCGAGAAAGCCCCCTATCCGGTGATTACCTACTTTGGTCGACTCAAGGCTTATAAATCTGTTGACCAGGTTATTCGCGCATTTGCTGGTTTGCGACAGCAAGAGCAAGCTGCTCGTTTGTGGATCATAGGTAAGGGCGACGATGAGCAGCGGCTGAGGGACATTGCTATACAGCTGGGTGTTAGCGAGGCTATCGACTTCCATGGATTTGTTGATCAATCAACCAAGATTCGCCTTCTCTCGCAAAGCTGGATCGTCGTGAATTCCTCGATCAAGGAAGGTTGGGGCATAACAAACATCGAGTCAAATGCTTGTGGTACGCCTGTTGTGTCTGCGGATTCTCCAGGATTGCGCGATTCGGTGAAGATTGACGTATCGGGTAAACTCTATCCATATGGCGATATTCGTGCGTTGCAGGAAACACTCCAACAACTCATTACCGATCAGGATGAGCTACATCGACTCTCGCAAGGCGCAGTTGATTGGGCATCTCAGTTTTCGTGGGATCAAAGCACTGCGGAAATGGAATCTCTTCTCAAGAAATGTATAGACTCGTAACATTCATCGTTGTCGTATCTACCCTATTGTCAACTGTGGCTTTGGGGCAGCCCCTGCGTGACAGCAAGGGGCAGGATTTCTGGTTAGCAATACCACCCAACGACCACATCTCTGGATTGTCAGCTGATCCTGCCATCGTCGTAATCTTCGTTGCAACCTCACAAGCATGCCAGGTAGACGTTGAAGCTCGGAGGCGCGACGGTGTTATCGATAGCTTTTCAGTGCAGGTCCCTGCAAACGTTGTCTGGCAGTTTCGATTGACGGCCGATCTCTATGAGCTACGAGGTGCCAATCAGGTTGGACAGTTTGGCCAGGATGATGAGCGTCCCAACCCGGCGAGTATTCACGTGCGATCGACCGCTGACGTTACAGTCTATGCCGGCATGCGAGACGATAATACCAGTGATGCATGGCTTGTGCTGCCCACTGATGCGTTGTCGGAAGAGTATATCATTTCCACCTATGCTTCTGATGCGACAGGTTTAACAGCATATCCAAGTCAGTTTGTCGTGGTTGCAACAGAGGATTCAACAGTTGTCACCATCGATCTTAGTGTCGATCGTTCGGCGCGCGCGAACGGCTCTCAACGCTCAGTTGTTCTCAACACCGGTGAATCATACCTTGTTCAGGCTCGCGTAACCAATGGAAGAACAAATGACGATCTCACGGGGTCTAGAGTTCGAGCTTCAAAGCCAGTTGTTGCGATAGCATCGCATCGTCGCGCTCAGGTACCGATTCTGACGTCATCCGCAAGTAGAGACTGCCTTGTTGAGCAAATGCCCGGAGTAGATACATGGGGCAAGCAGATATTGGTTGCTCCGTTGTCTCCGGCAAGTAATAATCGCCCCTTTAATGATGATGATGTTACGGTGTGTCGCATACTCGCCTCACGAGATAGCACGATCGTAACAGTGAATGGACTAACACCTTGGAGAATCGATGCTGCAAAGTATTGGGACATTCCGTTAGATCGCCCCCTAAACATTGTTGCAACTGAGCCGGTTCTCGTCACAATCATTGATCGTAGTGCGAATCGCGGTTCCTTTGGTAACAGTTCACCTGGCGATCCTTCTCTCATCGTCGTCCCACCATTTGAGCAGTTCCTCGATCAATACCGTGTGGTGACCATCGAGCCTCGATTGAATGGCAATGCCTTCTACACATCGCATTTCATTACGTGTACCGTCCCCACTTCTGCTATTGCTAGTCTGCGCGTTAACGGTGCACCACCCGTGGCCTCTGTTCCAATCCCTGGATCGACGTTCTCCTACACCACCTACAGCGTTGCCTCAGGTAATCACCAGCTAACGTGCGACTCTGCGTTTGGGGTTATCGTTTATGGCTATGGACCTGCTGAATCCTATGGGTATACCGGTGGCATGGCTTTTCAAAAATTGTTCGAACCTTCACTACGGCTCAGAGTCACAGATGCTCGCGGGCTAGCCGGCGTATCTGACACCTTGGCCATTGTGGTCGACAGCATCGACGATGGTGAGAATTTCTTCCTATCAGGTGTACGTTCCGTGTCCTGTCAGATCTCGTTTGACGGAAGCATCTTCGTGCCGACCAGTCAGGATTCCTTGAGTATCACACAATCGCGCGTAGTGGCGCACCTTGAGATTGCGTTCGATACATTACGAGTTGGTGATACGCTCGGCACGATACGAGGCATACATACACTTGGCCCCATTGCAAAGACTCACGCTGTAATCGATTCCACGAGTTGGTATTCGGAACGGGGCTTTCTGGTGCAGGTTAACACAGAGAAGATACCCGGAGAGATAGAGACACTCGGAATATGCGAGGAACAAGATCGAACGCGGTTGTTTGATCCCACCGTCACTCGTCGACCTCGCAGGATGCTTTACGATGTTCTCGGAAGAAATATTGCGACACCGGTTGATGACCTACCAGTTGGCGTTTATTTTGACCGATGATCATCGTTTGTTACAAACCCTACGGATATCTGTCGCAGTTTACTCCCGAGCCAGGCAGCTCGTGGAAGACGCTTTCGGAATTGCAACTACCAGCCGACGTGTATCCAGTTGGACGACTTGACGCCGACAGCGAGGGAATGTTGGTTCTGAGCGATGAACGCGAGATCGTCGCTCAACTCCTCGAACCAGCTAATGGGCACCCCAGAACCTACTGGGTACAGGTGGAACACACAGCAGATTCAGCGTGCTTAGACACCTTGGAAAATGGTGTTCTGATACAAGGACAAAAAACCAAGCCGTGTAAGGCTCGGATAATCACAGCGCCAGAAGAACTTGACGAACGCAACCCTCCGATCCGTCAGCGTAAATCGGTACCTACGTCTTGGATCGAACTCGAGCTAACAGAGGGTAGGAACCGACAAGTGCGTCGAATGACGGCTGCGGCAGGACACCCAACCTTACGCCTGATCCGCGTTAGGGTTGGAAGTCTTGACCTGCTGAGCCTCGATCTGAGTGTCGGGAGCTGGTGTGTCTTGACGCATGCTCAACGTTTGCAGCTTCTTCAACGACCGAAGTGAACGCCCGATCGAGAACCCAAAGCCTGTAACCATAGCAATAACGCCGATCCACACGAGTGAGATAAGGGGCTTGACAGAAAACTCAACAGTGAACTCTTCCTTGGCAAAAGGACGTGGTTTGTTGGCGTCGTAGAATGCAAAGGTCCCCTTCGACTTCGATGGGTCTTCATTGTTTCGGTCAATGTTGATAAGCCCAACAACAGTTGATGTGCCTGGAATGGTCGTCCACTCCGGATCAAATGCCGGTCCATTAGGGCCAGTTGAGATACGAGTACGTGCCTTGAGTTCAACGGTCTCACCACCCGGTGTTGTCGCTAACAACTTGGCCGACATTTGCATTCTACCGTCTTCCGTTTGCCCTTCCTCCATCGGCATGGTAAACCCGTCTAGCGTGAGTTTGAGCGTCGTGTCGATCGGTACGCGAATGCTTGCCCCCTTCTGAACAGTGGTCTCACGGAATACGTCTTCACGGCCTATGTTCTTTGGCGACACATACAGATCATTCGATAGTCCCCAACGAATGCCGGGCTCGAGAAATGGGGATTGACGTTGATTGAAATCACTCCAGTAGAGAACTGGTGCTACAGTGCGACGTTGTCCGTCGTGCTCGATTCGCACGTAGTAACGGAATTTTTCTCGGTCCTTGAATTCCCTATCAACTTGCTCCTTGCCGAGATACGTCAGCGTATAGGTCCCAACGGTCACCGGCTTACCATGCACAAGAACCGCATGATGCGTCTCCGCATACATCGATGTGGTGATAACTCCGAACATCAGTAGCGTTATGCCAACATGGGAAACATACGCACCCATCATGGCAGGCCCGGCCTTCAAGAGCCGCACACCCTCTTGCAGGTTGATCGCGAACGACAACCATGCCGCAAAGCCCAATGCTAAAGGCCAGATTTCACGAATTCCAAAGAAGGCCAACACGGCCGTTCCCAATGTAGCTATGCCGGCGGCAACCATGAGACGGCGCATGAAGACGGACGTGGTCGTCGATCTCCAACGTGTGATCAATGAAACTGCATTAACGATCAGGATCAACGGCACGAGAACTTGGTGAACCTTGTTGTAAAAGTCTGTCGCAACGGCAACCTTAGGCATGCCGATAATCTCCATGATCACCGGCCAAGATGTGCCAATGGTAACAAAGATTGCGCTAGCCATGACAAGTGCCGAACCAATCGAAAGCATGAACTCACGCGTCGACGGTGAGAACTCTTCTCGATGAATGTCCATGCTCTTGCGCCGTGCAATCACCAACCCAGTACCGACTGCTACAAACGTTACCATGAACAACAACAGTATCCAGAAGGCGAAACGACCCGGGTCCACGAATGAATGCACAGATGTGTCGCCCAGAACGCCGCTTCTCGTTAGAAACGTCGAATACAAGACCATGACGAAGCTCATGACAGCCAAGACCATGTTGGTCTTGACCAGCCCTCGTGTACGCTTCTGCACAAGCATTGTGTGAACAAGAGCGACGACAACTAGCCAAGGGATTAATGATGAGTTCTCAACTGGATCCCAACCCCAAAAGCCGCCCCAACCAAGCGTCTCGTATGCCCAGAAGCCTCCAAGCATGATGCCAAACCCGAGGATGCCCGTGGCAAACAACGTCCAAGGTAATGCAATGTCAATCCAGCGATGATACTCTTTTCGGACAAGCCCAGCCATCGCAAAGGCAAAGCTTACCGACATCGAAGCAAAGCCCATGAACAAGATTGGCGGATGAATCGTGATCCATGCATTATGCAAGAGCGGGTTGAGCCCCTTACCGTTGAGTGGTATGTCATCAACTGTGATCCCTTGGGCAGCGAACGACTCGAAATAGTAGGCAAATGGGTTCTTGGCAACAAGCAACAGGGTCAGAAAACTCAGAATCAGACCATAGAACATCATCACGGGAGCTTCATAGCCGTGTCGCTTTGCGTATGGCTGTAGTGCAAGACCGATAAGAGCTACGAAGAGCGTCCAGAGAACGAAACTCCCCTCTTGACCCGAATAGAAACAGGCAATGAGGAGGTGAAGAGGAAGTTCAGTCGACGAGTAATTCCAGACATAGGTGTACTGGAACTGATGCGTAACGATAAGCGTGATTAGTGCTCCAGCACACAGCACCAAGCCACCAGTGAGTATTCGGTAGATCCATCGTGCTATGGCAGTACGTGAATCGTCTGATGGGGCGCGCAGAGACTGGCCATAGAGAACCGTGGTTGCAATGGCCATGCCGAAAAGCGCATGTATAGCGAGTTGTCCAATCATGGATCAAACCGTTGAGTTGCGTGAAAGTATGGTGATGCACCGTCATGGACGTGGCCGAGCAGACGGTGCTGCTGTCCAGCTGTGAATGGTGTGGTTGGTGCAGAACCTGTGTACTCTACACGAAAGACCGTGCCGCGTGCATCTTGACACTGGAGGTCGTGATCTGATTCACAGGCAACAATTCTTGCATCAATAACAACCTTTGGTGCCTGTTCAGATTCTGATGACGTAGTAGCGCGCTCAATAGCCTCATTAAACGTAACGCTGTCGGGTTGGCCGTACTGGCTGGCATACCACACAGCAATTGGCACAATCACCAGCGAGCCGAGGATGAGGATCTTGCGAATCATGATGATGCAGCGCCTGTTGGGTGCTGGTCAGCAGGTTGTCCTTCATACTTCGACGGACACTTTGTCAGGACCATGGAAGCCTTGAACGTACCATTCTCCATGCGACCTTTAGCAACAACGCTAACGGCAATCTCAAAGTTGTTGGGCTTGGCTCCAGTGAGCTCAACGGGTACACTCTTGCCCGACTCGTCTTTCATGGTAAAGCGAAAGATGTTGTTCTGGGGGTCATACGACGAACCGCCTTCTTTGACCCAGGTTCCGACGATCTGCACAGTCTTGCCGAGCTGCTCGGCACGTTGAACGTTTGTGTACTCGATCGAGCTAGATCCCAATGCCGATATTCCTACATAGGCCAGAACTGCAATCGCTGTGCCACCGATTAGAAGTTTCTTTGTCGACCTTGTCACGATAAGCCCCTTACTCTGACTCGAGGTTGTGTAAACGCGCGTCAATGCGCTGGACATAAAACGCGATGCCTATCCAAATCAGCAGCGATGTTGCCAGCACAACATACATGGGATGTTCTGTCAGAAACTGCATCATATTCCATTCTCCGTTTGCGAGCGTTGACGTGTCAATCGCGTTATTCGTACATGCAAATTCATCAGCCAGAAATAGACCATGGTGAATGCAAACAGCGCAAGGCCAAACACGATCTGTTTCGTGAGATTGATGTCAGATGATTTTGGGCTCAGTAAGGGGCCTGCATTCGTGTCATCAGCACTGCCTGGATGTAGTCCAGGAACAAGACGAGGCAAGATGAACATCAAAAACGGCGCAGTAAGAAAGGCGATGACCGAGTATACGGCAGAAAGTCTGGCACGCTTTTCAGGGTCTTCAATAGCTGAGCGAAGCAGGAAATACGCCGCGTAGATCAACAGGAGAATGAAAATCGATGACTCACGTGGATCCCAATTCCAGAATGATCCCCAATTGAACTTTGCCCACACTGAACCAGTCACCGTTGCTAGGATCGTGAACAATGTTCCCACCGATGCTGCAGAGGCTGAGACCTCGTCGAGTTCTATCTGTCTGCTTCGGATGTAACGGATGGCGAAGACCATCGAGATCAGATATGCTATGATCGCAACCCACGACATTGGGACGTGGAAGAAGATGATCCGAGCACGTTCTTCCAAGCCGATGATGTACGGTAACGTGATGGCTGGATCAACTTCGATCACACTCACGACATCAACCATCGCATCGCTTCCTGCCCTGCGAAGCCCAAGCACGAGATCAACAGAAGCAGGCATGTCAGCAAGAGGAATGCGTGAAGAGTCTGAGACACCCACGACGATGTTTGTTGCTCGGGCGTCAGTAAGTGTCCCTGTGCTCGAATCCCAGCGCACAAGAGCCGGCACGACCTTTGTGCTGTCGATGCGACTCTGCGTTACAACATCACGCATATTGCCAGCGATGGGCGGCATGATGCCAAAGATGATCGTGAGCACTACGGCAGCGACCGTGACAAAACGCCACCAAAGAGGCTTTTGCTTCCATGAGCCTCTCGGTAAAAATCCCAACACAACTCCCAGGAGAACCCCCCCGAGCATCAACGCGTATTTCATGGTTGCGAAGTTACGAACTTCACGCCCCGGGCGTGGAGTTCTGGTACATGCGTATTGCCGATCACGGTATCGCGAACAACTCCTTTGACTAGGACGGTTCCCTGAGAAATCACAGGTATGCCTATGCCATTGTTGGTGAACCGTGTGATGATCTCGCTGCGCTCGTCAACAAGCGCAAACCAGCATCCTTCATCTTGACAGACTTCCTTGATTGTACCACGCACGATCAGGGTGCGTCCACGATTAGGAATCTCCCGCGCCTGACTGACCGAAGATATCGTCTGCTCATCATCGATGGGGTCACCGAAGTCGGTCTGACGGGAACATGATGCAGACAACAGCATCATGAGGGTAAGCGCACAGAGGGTTAGGAGTGCTCGAGGCATAACAGTAAAAATTACGCCGCTCATGCAAATCGCGTGAGCGGCGTGTTGGAGCCAATGACCGGACTTGAACCGGTGACCTGCTCATTACGAATGAGCTGCTCTACCAGCTGAGCTACATTGGCGAGTGGCTGCAAAGATAGGTATGTCAACGATTTGGCACAAGCCTTCGACGCTGCCTCGTCATTGTTGAGTGCTGCGGAGTGCGTTGATGTACTTCTCGACGTATGCATCACGGTGTTTCCTTCGATACTGCATGATGTAGCGCGGATGTTCCAGGTAGATCACGTTACCGAATGAACACTGCGTGCGAACACTTTGCTCAACAAACGACTGCAGTTTGCCAGTTCCGAGAATGACTGTCGTGTCGCTCCGCAGACCGAACTGGTGTTGCGATGAGACCCATTTCTGTATCATTGGCGTTAGTGCCGACTGTAGCTCGGGTGTGTCATAGAAGTTCACGTTTTTCGCGTCAGCAACAAACCCAAGCGGCGACATTGCCGAGAGATAGAAGTCCGCATAAAATGAATGTGGTCCGCCGTAGGCCTCAATGACCTGTTGAACAAACTCAGCGGAAATCTCACGTCGCCCCGCGATCGAAGTTTCTATCCCGAGGAGGTTCTGCACTGCGAATGGATCTGTGAACGAAAGCCCCGTGACGCCTGCACCAAAACGACCGGGATTAATGCCCCATACACCAACTCGTGGCTTGTGCCCTGAATAGTATGCAGCACACATTGCATGCACGACTCTGCAAACTTCCGGGTCATTGTATGGTTGAAGCACCTCGATCCCTTCGGGAAGAGGCACTTCAATCGTTAACCGCGTCAGAAAGTCTGCAACGCGACTCCCAAACTCAATCGAGTTCGTAGACATCCTGAGCCTTCGCTCCGACATAGGCCAGGAAATCGGTTTCCGTTAGGGGGCGTCCACATACGCGTTGTACGATTTCTGCAGGTGTTTCTGACCGGCCGACCGTGTGAATCTGCTCACGCAGCCATGAGAGAATCTGCGCAAACTCACCACTGCGAATCTGCTCCCTAACATCCGGAATATCCTTCTGCATTGCGTTCCATTCCATAGCAGCATAGAGCTTACCAAGGGTATAGCTCGGGAAGTAGCCTATGCCTCCAAACGACCAGTGCACATCCTGCAAGCACCCTTCCGCGTCATTGGGCGGCACAACGCCGAGTGAAGCCTGCATCTTTTCGTTCCACACACGCGGAACATCTGCCACTTCAAGCACTCCAGCGATCAGGTCACGTTCGATTTCAAATCGTAGGATGATGTGGAGATTGTAGGTCAGCTCATCGCTTTCCACACGATTCAGTGAAGGCTGCATCTTATTGATTGCTCGGTAGAAGTCACGAGCCGTTAACCCTGCAACCTGTTCTGGAAACACCTGTTGCAGACGTGGGAAGGCCCACTGCCAAAACTCCTCACTTCTGGCGATCACGTTCTCCCAAAACAATGACTGCGATTCGTGAATACCCATGCTAGCGCCTTGACCTGCCGGAGTGCGTTCAAACGCCTCTCCTATTCCCTGCTCATACATCCCATGTCCAGCCTCGTGCACGAGACCGAACAGACATGAGCGAAGATCGTTTTCACGAACACGGGTTGTCAGGCGCACATCATGCTTGCCAAAGTTTGTGCAGAAAGGATGGGCAGATAAATCAACTCTGCCAGTCGCAAAGTCAAAACCTAGTTTAGCGATGATTTCGGTTGCGAGAGCGAGTTGTGAATCTTTATCGTACGTGCGGTAGAGCGCTGAGTCAGAGACAGAGCCCTGCGCCGCAGAAACCGACGCAAGGAGCTCAACGGTTCCCTTACGCAAGCGATCAAACACCGGTGTAATGATGTCGACGGTTAAACCCGGCTCGTACTGGTCCAGCAGGTTGTCATATGGATGTGCTGCCTGCCCTAGCAAGGAAGCTTCACGACGCTTCAGCTCGACCGTTTTCTCAAGCAGAGGCTGAAAAATGGTAAAGTCAGATGCCGCACGAGCACGCTTCCATGCATCCTGTGCCATGGCTGCCGTACGAGACATATCTTCCACCAATTCGACAGGTAGCTTCACTGCCATTTCATGGTCTCGGATGAACGTGCGAACGATGCGCTTTTGCTCATCTGCAAGACCATCAAGCTGATCACGTATCTCTGAGGCAAGTTCGCGAGTCTCGGCACACGTGACGTGATGATGGATCAACGCTGAAATTGTAGCCATCTGGTTGGCACGACCCATCACCGAGCCATCCGGCATATAGGTTTCTTGATCCCAGCCAAGCAGGGCCCCGGCCGCACCGAGGTCTGCCACGGTGTTCATAACCCGAAGCAAATTGTCATAGGTCGTCATGTTGATGTCCTTGCGTTAAATGATCATCAGCGCGTCACCGTAGGCAAAGAGCCTGTATCCACTCTTCATAGCACGCTTGTAGGCCTTGAACATCGGATCCTTGCCTCCAGCATAGGCCGTTGCTACAAGCAACGACGGCGATGCTGGTTGGTGGAAATTCGTGATGAATCGATTGGCGATCTTGAATTCGTATGGTGGATGGATGAACTTATCTGTCCATCCCTTGTTCGGCTTAACAATGCCGCTGGTGAGCACACTTGACTCCAGGGCACGCACGACGCTGCAACCCACTGCATATACGTTACGCTTCGACTTGAGGGCCTTGTTGATCACATCAGCCGAATCCTTTGTGATCTCAAAATACTCGCTGTACATCCGGTGCTTGGTAAGATCTTCCACTTCGATCGTTTCAAAGATGCCCTGTCCGATGTTGAGCTGCACTGTTGCGATCTTTACACCCTTCTTTTCGGCAGCCTTGAGTAGCTTTTCTGAGAAGTGCAGTCCAGCCGTTGGCGGTGCAATTGAACCGACCTTGCCCGGATTGGCAAAGACGCACTGATAGTCTTGCTTGTCCTGCTCTGTAGGCTCCCGCTTGATGTATTCGGGAATCGGCATTTGGCCAATCGTTTCGATTACCTCGTGAAGGTCGCCATCGTACGAAAACCGCACTGTACGACCTCTTGAGGTCGTGTTGTCGATGATCTCGCAATAAAACTTATTGTTGTCGAAGTAGATTTTGTTACCGATACGCACCTTACGAGCCGGCTCAACGAGCACATCCCAAATGCGCTCCTGAGCTTTGAGCTCGCGCAGAAGCATGACCTCGATCTTTGCGTTCGTTTTTTCCTTCTTACCGAATAGCCGTGCCGGAAAAACCTTCGTGTCATTGACAACGATCACATCACCTGCCTTCATATACTGCAGGATGTCCTTGAACTCCTTGTCCTCGATCTCACCTGTCTCACGATTGAGAACCATCATCTTCGCGCTATCTCTTGGAGTTGCAGGTAGTTTTGCAATTGAATTCTTGGGTACTGAAAACTTGAATTCAGACAATTTCATGGCCGGTGGCCTTCACAGTATTGAGGAAAGACTGCAAAGATACGGCGATTTTAAGGCGATGTCCAGTCTTGATTGCGAGAAAGCTATCGGTTATCCACAATGTGAAAAACATGCTCCGCTTGAATGAATAGCATTATAACTATCATAGTAGTCAATGCTCTACGGCGCCTTCTTAACTCGCCCCATGACGTAGATCCAGCGGTTGTCAACAGCAATGTCCCTGCTGATAGTGGAAAAAGTAACGGCAATACGACGGTATGGTATTTCGCCACAGAAAATGCAACGAGATACGGCGCCATCGACGCCGCTACTAACAACAATGTCAATTGGTTAGCCGGCTTTCCTACACCACCGGTTAACATACCTGTCAGCCATAAAACAAGGATTGCTAGAAAGCCAGCCCCTTCGAAGAATAGTAAGATTGCGGTAACCTTCCCTGAGAGTCCGTAGGTATTCTGAATCTCACGCGATGCCGTGTAATCCATCCCCCAAAACCCGCGAAAACGATTCGTTACGCGATAGAGTGTCCGAATAGGATGATTTGCAATGTAGGCCACTGCGCTGTCTTTCATACAAGCACGCTGGCTTAGCGTGGCAAATGCCGGTTGTTCATGTGGCAATATCTGACGAAGGTAGGCACGGGCATCATCAGGGAGCTTGTCAAATGTGCGTTGTCCGAAATGCCCCGTCTTGTAATCCGGCGTAAAAGGGTTGTTTCCAACCAGGAGATTCCATTCATTGTTGGTCGAGAGTGTATATCCCTGACCTTGAGATGCATTATGACTCATCACGGGCAGCATTACCGCAACATGACAAATGGTCAAGACCATGAGAGCAAGCCCAACCCTGGCTCGAATGCGTGAGTGACGCTTCCAAATCACAAGGAGAGCTCCCGCTGCGAGGAATGAGACCAGCAACGTCGCTGGCCTTGTGATCACAGACATACTCATCAGGATGCACGCCAAGGTCCAGTAGCTTAAACGCTCATTTTTGTAGGCTACAATGGCAAGGCAGATAGAAGCAGCAAACAGCGCCGCTGTAAGGGGCTGCGAGGATATGGTACAGGTAGCTAGTAGACCATGTGGTAGAAAGACAGCCATGATAGTCGCAATCCATGCCTGACGCTTATCTGAACATAGTTGCCATGCGATGGCTGCACAAGCAACGGTGAAGAGCATCCAAAACGTGACCGCAACCGCATGGTCAACATGTATCGAACGACCGAAAACAGCATAGAAGGGTACCGATGCGATCGCTGTTCCGGGTGGAAAGTAGAAGTACCCCGCCTTACCGTCGATTATCTCCAGAGCCTGTTGCCGGTAGGAAGGCCCATCCTCTGTCTGAGGCATATCAGATAGAGGACCAAAGGCAATGATTACTCGGAACAATGCCCCAACAAGCAACGTTGAGTAAAGCCGTCGTTTCCACTTCCCGTCATTCATCCCGCGAATATCGCACCATATTCTTACGTTCGTACGATGTCCACTGAAATCACCTCCGAATTCCCTCCGTTTTCTATCGTCACAAAGTACCAGCCATCGGGCGACCAGCCGAAGGCCATCGCTGAGCTGGTAGAAGGCATGCACGAGGGACGCAGGTTTCAGACACTTCTCGGGGTAACGGGCTCGGGTAAGACATTTACAATGTCGAACGTGATCGAACAAACACAGCGGCCAACACTCATTATTTCGCCCAATAAGACCCTAGCAGCCCAGCTTTACGGCGAGTTTAAGAGCTTCTTTCCGAACAATGCCGTTGAGTTCTTCATCTCCTATTACGACTACTATCAGCCTGAGGCCTATGTGCCAACGACGGATGTGTATATCGAGAAGGACTTCTCGGTCAACGACGAGATAGATCGCCTACGGCTGCGTGCCACAAGTGCGCTTGTGGAGGGTCGCCGCGACGTTATCGTCATAGCCTCTGTCTCGTGTATCTATGGCATTGGCGCAAAGGCCGACTTCAAAGACCAGCTTCTGCTGCTGAAGGTTGGTATGGAGGTCTCACGGCAAAAACTCTTGTACAGACTCAGTGACATCCACTACAGTAGGAACGACTTTGAGTTCACGCGGGGGACATTTCGCGTACGAGGCGATATTGTCGACATTATTCCTGCTGATGAGGATACACGTGCAATCCGCGTTGAACTCTTCGATGACACCATTGATGCCATATCCTGGATTGATCGTCGTGACGGCAAAACCCTAGAGAAAGTTGACAAGGTCCTGCTCTATCCCGCTCGCTTGTTTGTGACATCCCAGTCAAACCTCGCTCGGGCGATGGTGGACATTAAAGAGGAGCTTATTGCGAGATTGAAGGAACTCCGCGAGAATGATATGCTACTCGAAGCGCAACGACTAGAGCAGCGGACATTGTATGACCTCGAAATGATGAAAGAAGTGGGATACTGCTCGGGCATTGAGAACTATTCGATGCACCTCTCAGGTCGCAGGCCGGGTGACAAACCCCACTGTCTGCTCGACTATTTCCCCGAAGATTTCCTTCTAATTCTCGATGAGAGTCACGTAACGCTTCCACAGCTGCGCGCAATGTACAATGGAGATCGTCAGCGCAAGATGACATTGGTAGAACATGGATTCCGTCTCCCGAGTGCACTTGAAAATCGCCCCCTGAAGTTTGAAGAGTTCGAATCACATATCCACCAGGCTATCTACGTTAGTGCGACTCCTGGAGACTATGAGCTCGAGCAATGCATGGGAGTCGTGGTTGAACAGGTTATCAGACCAACGGGGCTTCTGGATCCGCGCATAGAAGTTCGACCTGTCAAGAATCAGATCGACAATCTTCTCGAGGAGATTCGAATACGCGTAGCAAAGAAGGAACGCGTTCTTGTTACGACGCTTACCAAGAGAATGGCTGAAGACCTAACAGATTACCTTCACAACCTGTCGATAAGCGTTGCCTACATTCACAGCGATGTCGATTCGCTCGAGCGTGTCGAGATCATACGTAGTCTGCGACTTGGTACTATCGACGTCCTTGTCGGTGTCAACCTCCTTCGTGAAGGCCTAGATCTACCAGAAGTTTCGATGGTTGCAATTCTTGATGCAGATAAGGAGGGATTCCTGCGGAGCGAACGCTCATTGATGCAGACGGCCGGTCGCACTGCCCGCAACGTAGATGGACTGGTAATCTTCTATGCAGACAAGATCACGCGGTCGATGAAGGTTGTGATGGATGAGACCAATCGTCGACGTGAACTTCAGCAGCAGTACAACATCGAACATGGCATCGAGCCACGCACAGTGTACAAATCTCTTGAAGAGATTCTTGAATCCACTTCTGTGGCCGATATGCAGGCTTCGAGGACACAAAAACGTGCCGATGCCGAGCATGCGCGTCTCAAGAAAGCGGCAGAACCAATTGCCAAGTATCTCACACCAGAACAGCGTAGCGAGATGATCGAACAAATGTTCACGGAAATGAAAGATGCGGCCAGGGCCCTCGACTTTGAACGAGCAGCCCAGCTTCGCGACGAGATTGAACGACTAAAGGCGCTCTAAGCATTCTCGGTAGAGATCCACGAGTGCTGTTGCCACCGCCCTATGGGAGTACCCTTGTTCGACAAATGCGTGCGCTGCATGTGCACATCGATGCCGCATGCCCTTGTCACGGAGCATCTCGATACATGCCCCAGCGAACGATCTTGGATCGTCTTCAATCATGCATTCAGAACCGTGACGCACGTTTAACCCCTCTGCTCCTTGTGACGTCGTGATAACCGGTGTAAAAAGCGCAAAGGCCTCTAGCAGCTTGATACGTATACCACTGCCACTCAGCAGCGGAGCAACGGCAATTGTCTGCGATGCATAGAACTGGGATACGGAGTCAACCTCACCCAAGCAAGTGGCAGTCGACGGCAGTTGCAGTGTGGAACAGAACTCCTCTGAGCCTCTGCCTGCTATAGTAAAACGAACCGCTGGAATCTGTTCTTCGATCAATGGAAGCACTTGTTCAAGGAACCAGACGAGTCCCTTACGATTGGGCTCCCAATCGAGACTTCCTAAGAAACCTATGGCGTATTCTACTTCACCAACCTTCGGGGTTGACTGTATCGAGATCCCAGGGTGTAGCTCACGGACGATAGCGTGTGTCCCGAGTTGATGATGCCATGCGGCGTCATGGGCACTGATTGCGGCGATTGCATCCACATGATTCGATATCCAGCATTCGTAACTCCGGGTCTGCTTTGCCAACACCTGCCGTATCATCCTCTGATACAACGGGGTCGATGGCTCATGGGCTAAACGATCCTGGATCCGCCATTCAACATTATGACTTCGGTAGACGATGGTTCTTGCTGTGCCATGTTCTAGTGCCAAACCATAGTATACACTGAACAGGGTTTCACAATGCACGACATCGTAGGGGCCATGTTGTTTAACAAAATCATGCAGCGTTTTTAGTGCTTCTGCATCGATAAAGCGTGTGATCCAATAGGAAAGGGGCACTTTCTGATCCATAATCCCTACCGAAGGGGCTGCAACGACGGATGCGATCAGATGCAGGGGGCTAACATTCGTTGAAACATTAGCCGTTGCGAACGTCTTGCAGACGAGAGCCAACAATGACGGGTCTCGATGCTGCCTGCTGGGATTGAGCGCAAACACATCAACGGACTGTCCACTTTGTCTGATCGCCTGCAGAGTTTCGAGCATAACCACCTCTGCTCCATCCCTAGCCGGAATGGGAATTCTGGGCAGTATCATCAAGATGCGTGGATTCATGTACCGGGCCAAGATACAATACAGCTGGGCACATCGCGTATATTGCTAGGCAATGGATCATCGAAAACACTTTTACGATCGATACACACAAGCGCAGTCGCGCTTCACATCGATCGATCAAGCTCGCCTACGGGTGCAGGCTGAACACAAAATGCTGCGCCCGCTCATTGAAACACATCTTCCACGTGACAGGAGTGCCCGCATTCTTGATCTCGGTTGCGGGTATGGGGCTTTTCTTCTCATGCTTCGTGACAGCGGCTACAAGAACCTACGTGGTGTTGACCTCAGTCCCGAACAGGTTCAATTGGCCAACGAATTGGGTGCGTCGATGGTCGAACATGGTACCCTTGAATCTGTGCTGTCGGAAGAGCGTGGCGTTGCACTTGTGACGATGTTTGACGTGATAGAACACCTGACACGGGGCGAAGCGATCACTGCTCTGCAGGCTATCCATGCAGCATTGGTCGATGACGGGACTCTCGTGATGCGCACTCCAAACATCGATTCCAGACTTGGCACTGTGCTTTCGTTTGGCGACCTGACGCACGAGATGCACCTGAACAAGTATTCAGCGCTCGAATTGTTCGCATCGTTGCATTTCAGCAGCGTAGAAATCCTAGAAGTCCCCCCGGTTGGGGGTGGTATTGGAGCACAAATCACACGTAAGCTTGTGAGCCCCTTTCAGCGAATCTCCTCGGCGCTTTTGCATGTCTCGCAAGGAATCAGTCGATCCGCGACGATATCGACGCCAAATATGCTCATTGTGGCACGTCGTTAAGCCTGAAATACGTGTAATTTTGCAGCATTCGCTAATCTGAGAAGGAATCATGACGGATCAATTCCCAACCGCTGAAATCGTCCGATATCTCCTGCGATTCAAATGGATCGTTATCGGTCTGTGTGCGGTCACGACCATTGGCGTCTACCTGTATGCTTTAACACTGCCTCAGTATTTCAAGTCAACCATTAACTGCGTGCCCCCTGCAAGCGACGAGGCTGGTTTTGGAGGGGCGTTAGCGGGCATATCATCGACACTAAAAGACATTGGTCTTTCCAAAATCGGTGGCAAGTCGGGAGAGAACTACGAGTTCGTTACGTTGTTGTTCTCCCGCACCATTCGCGACTCAATGATTAAGCGCTTCGATCTCGTGCAAGAGTATGATATGCGGAACGAGATCATGGACGATGTGCGTTCGGAATTCGATGACAACCTAGAGGTAAACTTTCATGCCGAGGGTAACTACGAGATCTCGATATGGAGTCAGAATCCCCAGAAGTCAGTTGATATGTGCAACTCCTTTGTTGCTTATGCCAACGAGATCTCTAATCGAATCCAACGAATGGAGGCAGAGAAGTCCGTGCGCTACATGGAGCGGCGGCTTGGCATGATGGATTCGATTTTGTCATCTATCACAGACTCACTCGATTATTTCTCCCGCACATATAGGTTATTCTCCCCTCTTGATCAGGCTAAAGCATCTGCCGACGCCCTCGCGGATGTGAAGTCTGAGTTGCTGAAACAGGAGATGGTTCTTGGTTTGTTGAAGGAGAATTACGGTCCAAGTGACCCTCAGGTCCGAACCGCCCAAGGATTAGTGAACGAGCTGAAGAATCAGTATGAGAAGGCTCAAACACAGCCTGGGTTTGCTGGAAATTTTGCGTTAACGGATGCTGCAGGAGTGGGCGCTACGTACATGCGTCTCTTTACGGAGTACGAGGCGTATTCAAAGTTGAAGGCATTCTTGCTGCCATCACTAGAGCAGGCGCGAATCGACATGAACAAGACGTCACCAGCTCTGCTTGTTGTTGACACGCCTATTGCGGCTGAAAAGCGCGACAGACCGAAGCGGATGCTCCTTGCAGCTGGAAGCGGATTTGGTGTTGGCGTCCTGAGTATCCTGGTCCTACTGGTTCTTCGAGGCTGGAATGCAATGATGGGCCGTACACCTAACGAGCAGTGATTCCATGTACCTTGATTGGTCTTGGCTGATTCCCGCAGTTTGCTGTGGTTTGGCGTTGTTAGCGCTCATGGTGCGCTACCCAAAGGTCTGGCTGGGTGTTTTGTTGCTGGGGTTACCTCTGTTCTTAACCGACACAGGCAAAGACATCTCCGTTACAGAGACGATTTCAGGCGGCATTTATACGATTTCTCTGTTCCTCTGGCTTATGTGGCGAGTTGGGTCCTCGAAGCCCCCTCTCATAAGAAGTTGGCCAGACTTTTTGTTGGTTCTCTTCGTAGTGCTGGCAGTGGGCAACGTCGTCATCGCCAAACTCAATGGAACCCAGTTGCTTGGATGGGGTGTAGACTGGTCATATTTCCTCTTGATGCTCTACTACTTTCCCCTTCGCGAAGAGTTTGGAAAGGATGAGCGATCATTTTCACAGTTCATCTGGTTATCTGGATTGTCGGCTGTCTTGATGTCGGGTTACAGTGCCTATAACTTCAAGAATCGCATGGCAGAAAACATGGTCTATGCGTATCAGATAACGGCATCACGTTCAGCATTGCTTGGACCAATATTTCTGCTAGCTATCTGTATAGGCGTTGCCATTGTGTTTCATACCAACACCAAAGGCAAGATTCTGACGTTTGCCTTTCTGCTCATCAACCTTGCAGCCTTGGTCTTGACATTCACGCGCACGCTGTGGGTCTTTGTGTTTGTGTGCACCGGCATCATCATGCTGTTCTTACGTTTCCGACAGAATCTGACTCTTGTTGTGTCTTCTGTTACCATAGCCGCGACTGCAGTGGCGCTGTTCTATAGCTTTAATCCAAAACTTGCCGACATCGCCGTGCGCCTTGTGCAAAAGCGATTTGCCTCTTCCACTCAGCTTTCAGGGGGCGATCACTCGTTTGAGACCCGACTCATCGAAGTGAGTAACGCGTGGAACAAAGTTGAGCAGTATCCGCTTGGTGGCAGTGGTTTACGCGCAAAATTCGTGACCTGGCAGCCAATTGAAGGCTGGCACAATACAGTGTCCTTTGTTCACATTGGATATGTTGGTCTGATTCACAAGGTTGGCTTTCCACTTGCGCTTATCCTGTTTGCGACGTTGATTGGATTTACTCTTCGAGCCGTCAAAAATGCATTTGATCTGCGCAACGCTTGGAGATCGCCGCTCAAGAGAGCTGTTGCCTTCGGAGTTGTTGCATTCTTCCCTGCTCTGTACGTCAATGTCTTCATGGCTGGTATCTTTGACCAGCGCTACGGTAACATCATGATGGCGTTTCTTTTCACCTGTGTGGCGATATGCTCGCAGCACGTTAACGACCTTCGCAAGAAAACCGTAGGTACCATCACGCCATGAAATTCAAGTATCAAGACTCAGCATTCGGATCCGTCGAGCGTCTTCGCATCCTTCGCTATGTGATTCTTGCAATCAGCGTGATTTATATCGGCCGGCTTGGCTATCTGCAGATCATTCAAGGGAATAGATACAAGCTCAAGGCAGAGGCTCAGGCAATCAAGCAAATCTCGACCGAGCCATTCCGTGGAATGATCTTCGATCGCTATGGCAGAGCAATTGTGCAGAATGCTCCTGGTTTTTCTGTCACAATCACCCCGTATGAGTTCAATGATCTTGCCTGCGCGACACTCTCAAGGATCATAGGTGTTTCCGACTCCCTCATATGGCAAGACGTGCGGAGGTCTGCCGCGTACAACAAGTTTGCGGCAGCAAAGCTGTCATATGGACGTGACATCCCTGTTGAGCTCGTTGCACAGATAGAAGAGCAACGAGACCTGCTTCGCGGCGTTGATATCATTATAGACCCCAAGCGACTGTATGCCTTTGATGCAAATGCAGCACATCTACTCGGATACACACGCGAGGTAGCTGAATGGCAGTTGCAAAAACTCGGCGATGCCTATGCACCCGGCGACATGACTGGACAGACTGGACTTGAGAAGTCCTACGAAGTTGCGATTCGCGGTCAAAAGGGAACGCAGTTCATAGCTGTGAATAAGAATGGTCAAAAGGTTGAGAGCTTTAACGACGGCAAGAGCGATCAATATGGGCTTGAGGGGGACGACCTGTATTTAGGGCTTGACACTGAACTGCAGGAGCTTGCAGAAAAACTCCTAGGGTCTGCAAAAGGCTCCGTGGTAGCGCTAGACCCCACCAATGGTGAGGTTCTCTGTTATGCAAGTAAACCTGATTATGATCTTCGACAGTTCGCCGGAAAGACTGCCCGCTCCTACTACAATCAAATCTATCGCGACCCAGGAATACCATTGCTTAATCGGGCTGCAAATTCCATGTATCACCCGGGCTCGACCTGGAAGCCCCTTATGACGTTAATGGCTCTTCAAGAGGGCATCATTACGCCCAAGACCAAGCTCATGTGTGCAGGGGGCTATCAGTACGGCAATCGCTTCGCAAAGTGTCACGGTGGTGTTCATGGCATGATCGATTGCTCCTTCGCGATCGCTGTCTCATGTAACTCGTTTTTCTATCAGCTCGGTTTGAAGATTGGTGCAGAACGATTCCACCGCTACGGTACGATGTTTGGCTTTGGTCAACGCACGATGATGGACATCCCCTCCGGTGAAGATGGCAAGGGAATTCTTCCATCAAAGGAATACATGGATCGAAGAATTGGTCCAAAAAACTGGACCCCCTACGCCTTTATGAACTGGGGTATTGGTCAGGGTGAGGTAAACGTTACGCCCCTGCAGTTAGTGGCCTACACGGCTGCAGTCGCAAATGGTGGCATGTGGCACCAACCACACGCGGTTCGTGAGATCTACAGTAAAACGCTGCGTAAGAAGGCGAAGATTGCCTACGAGAGCAGGTCGCTTCCAATCAACCGCGAGTATTTTGATGTCGTAAAGCTTGCAATGCGAGAGGTGGTGCGCAACGGAACAGCACGCGGCGCAGACGTACCAGGCCTTGATGTTTGTGGGAAGACGGGTACCGCCGAGGCATCCGGTGGCAACAAGGACCAATCATGGTTTATCTGCTTTGCGCCATTAGAGAATCCGAAGATTGCTATGGTCGTAACAGGCGAAGGACAAGGTTTTGGAGCTTCTTTTGCTGTGCCGATTGCGCGCAAACTGCTCGAGCTGTATTTCAATCGCACGTGGCCAGCAGATGTTGCACGTGACAGCGTTTGGAAGCGCAAAGCAGGTGCGACACCGCAGCAGCCTGCTGCAACGGAGGAAGATGAGCCTATTCGTGGACCATTCGCAACGAACAAGCCGAAGCCAGCTGCTACCTTACCTACTGTACCAACAGCGGTGACGGCCTCAAACATACGACGCTAGAACTGAGCTGCTTCGAGTAACTCTTTAGTGCGGCGTTGACGGTAGCTAAACATGCTTTCGATCTGCCTGCGCACGACAATAGCGTTTGCAAGCCGTCCAAGCCATCCCAATGGCAATTGATACTCAACAACATCCGTGAGCTTCGTTCCCCCTGGCACGGATTCAATAATGCGTAGTTGTTTCCAACATGCAAAAGGGCCCTTGATCTGCTCGTCAACCATGCGGAACGGCGGCTCATACTCAGTAATCCGCACATGCCACGACGTAGGTATGATTCCGAGATGACGCACAGTAAGATAAATGTCTTGCCCTAGACCCTGTGGGCCCCTTGTCGTGAAGGAAACCGAGATATACGTTGGTGTGATCTTGAGGAGATTGTCGGTGTTATCATGGAAATGAAAAACACGTTCTATTGGTGCGTTGATGATCAACGACGACTGATAACGTTCCATTTGTTTGCCATTCGAAGCATTGATTCTTCTGATGTCAGCAACGCGATGTCGCTAACGGCAACCCAAGCCAGATCAAGCGACTCGTTGCTAATGATGTATTGATCCGACTGTGCTCGGAGGAGGTAACGTACATCATAGTGTAAATGTTCCGGGTCCGATTTGCGCGCAGGAATGACATGTATGTCTACGTCATAAATCGACGCTTGAATGACCTCGAAACCATCAATGCCCGACTCTTCGCATGCCTCTGTCAAAGCAACTGTTAGGAGGTTCTCAACGCCGTCAGCATGACCGCCCAACTGCAGCCACTTGTTCAGCTTGCGGTGGTGGGTTAACAGCACCTGCTCACTTGTTGGGTGTACGATCCACGCTGAACCTGTAAAGTGTCCCTCCAGTGTTGCGCGCTCAAAGCACCCAGCCTCCCGCAACAGAAAATCAATCATGCGATCTACGACCGCACGTTCTGAAGGAAAACGACGTAGGTAATCCTGTAAAGCCTCAAGCAGTTCTGCCCTACCCCGCGTGATGTCCGTATCTTGCTTCATGGCACGTTATAAATTCTTGATCGAATACGAAGGTACAAGGTATTCTGGCTGGCAGGCACAGAAAAATGCGCGGACAGTGCAGGGAGAGCTTATTGGAGCTCTTGAGGGGGCTCTCAAAACCCGCTCATTTGAGTTTGTAGGGTCTGGCAGGACCGATGCGGGCGTTCATGCACTAGCCCAAGTTGCGCACCTGCAGGCCGAGACGATGTTAGCACCGCACGTGCTCCGGATGAAGGTTAATGACCTACTACCCGCCGACATCAATGTTATCCAGGTAGAGAAGGTTCACGCACGATTTCATGCACGACATCATGCCACATCAAGATCCTATGTGTATCAGATCGCACAGCGTAGAACAGCATTTGGTAAGCGTCATGTATGGTGGATCAAGGACACGCTTGATGTAGCCGCTATGCAACAGGCTGCTGCATTGTTCGAGGGCTTCCATGATTTTCGTGGCTTTACACGAGATGACCCAGATGAGAAGTCAACAAAAGTGGATCTTCTTCGTTGCCAGGTAATAGACCATCATCCGTTACTTGTTGTTCACGTCGTTGGAAGCCATTTCCTGTGGAATATGGTTCGTCAGATGGTTGGAGCTATTGTAGAAGTGGGACGTGGAGCGATGCCAGCATCGAGGATTTCGGAACTCCTCTCGGGCGCCAGGGGTTCTTTGTCGTGGGAGTCGGCAGCCCCATCTGGTCTGTTCCTAGCAAGTGTCCAGTATGATAAAGAGCCGATACCTGAGATCGTCCCAACAATCCGACTATGACATGCGCTACCTGTTGATTCTAACATTCTGCACCGTGGTCGCATGCGGACAGCAAGGCCCGCAGAAGACCACCGATGTCGTAAAGATCTATACTTCCTCCACGAAATCAACGACCCCGATGAAGCGAATCGAGAGAACCGACGAGGAATGGAAGAAACTCCTTTCGGAAGATGAGTTTCGAATCACACGCAAGAAGGGTACCGAACGTGCCTTCACAGGTGCGTACTGGAATCACCATGGAACCGGTGTCTACGTCTGTCGATGCTGTGAGACAGAGTTGTTTCCGAGTAACACGAAGTACGATTCGGGTTCTGGATGGCCGTCGTTCTACGCACCAGTGGCGAGCACAAACGTTGAGAACCATGCAGACAACTCGCTTCCGTTCGAAACGCGTATCGAGATCACATGTTCTCGATGTGGTGCACACTTGGGACATGTGTTTGAGGATGGGCCAAAACCAACAGGGCTACGCTATTGTGTCAACAGCGCAGCCCTGAAGTTCAATCCGAAGAAGTAGGCGTCTCTTATCCCCTCGCTGCGCGAAGATTTTTGCGTCGTTGACGCAAGATCGAACGACGCGCCAGCAGGTAGTACATGCATGGTACCACGACAAGTGTTAAGAACGTTGAGAATCCAAGTCCAAAGACAATGGACCAGGCAAGGGGCCCCCAAAACGCCACACTGTCAGAGCCTATATGAATCTGCGGATTACGCAGGTTGATCAGTTCCCAGAAGTTGATGTTAAGGCCAACGGCAAGCGGAATCAATCCCAGGATCGTAGCACCGGCTGTTAGGATAACTGGATTGAATCGAATGGCCCCGCCTTCAATGATTGCTCTCCGCAGCTTCCAACCCTGTGCGAGCAAAACATCCGTAAAGTCGAGCAATACGATACCGTTACGAACAACAATCCCACCCAGGGCTACGATACCAACACCAGTGATGGCGATTGAAAACGTCATTCGGAAGATGATGAACCCGAGGAGGACGCCGATCAAGCTGAACAATACGGTAACCATGATGAGAATTGGCTTAGCCACAGAGTTGAACTGTGTAACCATGATCATGAAGATGAGCAATGCCGCAACAAGGAAAGCAAAGCCTAAGAAGTCGGCACTCTCTTTTTGTTCCTCTTGCGCACCTGTGAGCTTGACATTGTAACCATCTGGAACGGAGAAGCCTGCAAGAGCAGCACGAATATTGTTGTTAACCTTGTTTTCGTTCGAACCCTGTAACAGATTGGAACTGAGTGTAACTACCCGGCGCTGGTTCTTTCTGTTGATTCCGGCATATGTAGAGGTATACTGCAGTGACGCGATTGAGGCAATGGGTATCTGACGATACCTACCAGTGCTCATATCAAAGAACGATACGGGCTGATTCATCAACGCTTCTGCGTTGGTACGAACTGACTCCATAGCTCGCACTTGAACAGGGAACTCCTCTTCACCGGATCTGAACTTCGTTGCCTCTGCACCATACATGTTGTTTCGCAGCACCATGCCAATCTGTGCTGTAGATACTCCTTCAGCGTTGGCCTGTTCGCGATCGATAACAATAGCCAACTCTGGTTTGTTGCGCACAAGATCACTCTTTAAACGTTCAATTCCCTGAATCTTTGCGGTGTCGGTTATGAAACGTCGAACCCGTTCTGAGAGACTTGTAAGTTCGTCGAAATCATCTCCACTGATCTCGATGTTCACGGGTTTTCCTGTAGGTGGCCCACTAGCCTCCTGATCTACAACAATCTCGGCTCCAGGAATATCGGCGACTGCCTGGCGAAACTTGATCAAGTAATCACTGGTATTCTTTCCCCCGCGTTTACTGTATTCCACAAATGCGACGGTAACCTTGCCCTTGTGTGGGGTTACCGTGCGATCTGGATTCTGTGGGTCGCCTGCACCAATACCCACATTCGAGATCACGGACTTCACGAGCGGATTACCCTTACCGATGATTCCGTTGACACGTTGCTCAACAACTCTTACAACTGAATCAGTCTCCTTTGCATCCGTGCCCACAGGCATCTGAATATAGAGGTAGGCATAGTTAGGATCGGCACTTGGGAAGAACGTTGTCTCTGGCCCTGCAACGAACATGAGAGCAATTGTCACGATAAGCAGTGCAACCATAGATCCAATGACCTGCCAAGGACGACTTCCCGAGAGAGCCCAACGTAAGACCCCACGGTAGGCATCCATGATACCAGGTAATGTTCTATCCTGGAAAGGACGGATAAGTCGCGGCGTCAAGTAGGCACGATTAATGTACCAAAACAGGATCGAGAATAACACCAAGGTCGTAAGCCAATACTGCCCAGATATCACTCCGATGACGCACAGCAATCCCAAAACAGCACCATACATCGTCAACAAACGTTTCGTGAGCTGCACAGGCTTGCGATCCATGAAGTCCACAGCAAAGACTGGATTCATGATGTATGCAACGATGAGCGATGCGGTGAGCGTGATGATAAGAATCGATGGCAGATAGACCATGAACTCCCCTACCAGTCCGGGCCAGAATAACAATGGCACGAAAGGGGCCAGTGTTGTCAAGGTACCCGCAACCACCGGAGCAAAGACCTCAGCAGCTGCATACTTCGTAGCTGTTTTGACGTCAATATGGTGTTTTGTGTGAAGTCGGTGAGTATTCTCGATCACAACGATAGCATCATCAACGACGATTCCCAGCGCAAGCAAAAAACCGAAGGTAACGACGACGTTGAACGTAAAGTCGAAACTTGGCATGATCAAGAACGCAATGAATGATGACAGTGGCGTAGCCAATCCCACAAACAAGGCATTCTGTACGCCCATGAAGAACATGAGCACGATCGTAACAAGAATGAAACCGATGATAATCGTGTTAATCAGATCAGCAAGGTTGATTCGCGTTGCCACAGACTGATCGTTCGTGATCGTGATCGATACACCCTTCGGCAACCGTGTCTTTTCATACTCCGCTACGATCGCCTGGATTTGATCAGATGCATTGATGAGGTTCTCACCGGCTTTCTTGAGCACAGCAAGCGTGATAACGTCCTTTCCATCTAAACGTGCGAAGCTCTGTTGCTCCTTCGTAGTCTCGGTAACGGTTGCGATATCACGTATGTAGGCAGTGGCCCCTCTCATACTCCGTACAATCACATTGTTGATCTGGTCTACAGAGGCAAACTCCCCGCTGATCTGAATATTGCGGCGAACACCATCATTGAGTATCTCGCCACCCGAGATGTTCATGTCCTCGAATTGGATGGCTCTGCTGACATCGTCGAATGACATGCCCATTGCCTCGAGGCGATATGGGTCTACATCAACCCTCACCTCTTTGTCGAGGGCTCCGATAATATCAACTCGACGGATCTCGGGAAGCGACTCAAGCTTGTCCTGTAGTTCATCTGCGAATTGCTTCAATGAGCCCATTCCAACCGATCCTGAAACATTGACATTCATGATCGGAAACTCAGAGAAGTCGATCTCGGCAACCTGAGGCTCTTTGGTTAGTTGATTTGGCAGTTCTGTTCTGGCTTTATCAACGGCATCGGATATCCGCTGCTTGCCCACTGTCGGGTCGACGTTTGTCGTGAACTCAACAACAACAACTGAAGCATCTGGCAGACTGGAGCTGGTAATCTTCTTCACGTCGGCCACCGACTTCATCTGCTTTTCAATCGGCCTGGTAATGAGGTTTTCGATATCAGTGGGCGTCATACCTGCCTGAATCGTTGTTACCAGAATTGTTGGGACAACAATATCAGGGAACTGTTCCTTCGGCAACCGTATGTAGGTGATGATGCCAAGCAGCGAAATGATCAACGACATGACGTAGATGGTTGTTCTATTCTCTACTGCCCAAGCTGTTATCGGAAACGATTTGTGATGTTGCATACTCATTACTGGTTCACCACCTTAACTGTTTGTCCATCGGCAACTGTCGTCACTCCCTTGTCGATGATCTGCTCGCCTACTGCGATTCCACTCTTGACCTCAACGAGTGCTCCCGAAGTAATACCTGTCGCGATGTACTTCTTCTTGACAACGTTATTCTCCTGAACGGTCAAGACATAGGCCCCCGTAGCATCGCGCTGAACTGATGACAGGGGCACTGCTACGCCCTTAGGGATCGTGACATCATTGATAGCGACACGACATGTGGCATTAGGCTTGACCGTAGCCGGAACCTTTGACAGAGGTATCTCCAAGCGAAAGGTTCTGTTTAACGGATTCAAGACCTTCGAAACTGACTTAATTGTAGTTGATATGCTTTCTTCCGTCTCAGTGAATGCTATCGTTGCCTTGTCCCCAACATTGATTGTTGAAACAAACGCCTCAGATACATCGACAACGACTCGAACATCTGACATGTTAACCAACATCATCAATGGCATACCTGGCGCAGCCATTTCTCCGACTTTGGCTGTTACATTGTCGCAGATGCCTGCACGAGGAGCGATTATGCGCGACATGGAAAGCTGCTCGCGTAATGACTCCATTCTGCGCTCAAGTGCATCGAGCTGATTCTTCGCCGTGAGATATTGGATCTCGCTACCTGCCTTTTGTTCAAAGACTCGCTTCTGCTTTTCGTAAAGTGTACGAGCAAAGTCAAGCTGGACTTTTACTTCTTCAATACCTCGCTTGATAGCTTCATTATCCACCTCTGCAAGTACCTGACCAGCACGTACAACCTGTCCGCTGGAGACATATACATTCGTGAGACGCCCGGGCATCATGGACGATAGCATGACTGTTGACTTCGACTCAACCGTGCCCTTAACATCGATGATGTGTGGCAACTCAGTTTCGGCTATGCGAATGACCGATACAGGAATCGCAGCCTGCTTATCTCCAGTGGCCAGAAGATTGGATTCAAGCTCCTTGATCTGCGCATCGAGCTGTGCACGCTGAGCTCTGAGATCATCGAGCTTTGCCTGTGTGTTGTCGGTACCTCCATTGGAACAGGCCGACAACAATATGGCCAGTACAACAGCGATGAAAAGTTGAGAAAGATGGTTCATGATGAACTGTGATGATGATGATAGAATAATGATCAGGTTGTTGATACAATACGACCATCGCGAATTGCGATGATCCTGTCGGCGCGTTCTGCAAACGCAGTATCGTGTGTAACCATCATAATTGTCTGGTTAAACTCCGTTTTGAGTTCTTGCAGAATGTCGAGCACAACTTCAGTGTTCTTTGTGTCGAGGTTGCCTGTTGGTTCATCACCAAACAGAATCTTAGGTTCGTTCATAAGAGCACGTGCAATGGCAACTCGCTGTTGTTGACCACCAGATAGTCGATTAGATCGCTTACCTGCCTGATCAGCAACGCCCAGCAGTGAGAGTTTCTGTAATGCACGTTCTTCCATTTCTTCTTCAGACCATATTCCCAGACGCTGCGCTGGAAGCATAACATTTTCGAGGACAGTAAAGTCTGGCAACAGGTAGTGGAACTGAAAGACAAAACCGATCATGGTATTGCGGAATGCAGCCAATTGATTCTTGTTGAATGATCGGATGTCTGTGTTGTCGAGAAGTATCGTTCCGTCATAGACCGTGTCAAGAGTAGACAAGGCGTACATCAACGTAGTCTTTCCACTGCCAGAAGGCCCTACAAGCACAACAAACTCGCCCTGGTCTATATCGAGCGAGATGTCGTCAAGAACTGTAAAGTCTACAGGTTCTGTAAACCGTTTACTCACATGCCGTGCGGAAATCATTGGGTGTTCTTGCATTACCTACTCCGAATGATTTCGACGGGATCGAATCGGGCAGCCTTCCGGGCTGGAAAGTACCCTGCCACAGTTGTTGATACCAAAGCAAACATGAATGCGGCGAGGTAGAACAGTGGGTTAAAATTGATTACCAGATATTGAACACTAACAAACCCCTGTATATTCAGCGGGATCATGCCTACGATCTTTGATGCAGCAAATCCTAACAAGAGACCAAGCAAGCCCCCTGTAGATCCTATAGCAAGAGATTCAATCAAGAAGACCTGGCTTATATCTCTGTCACGATATCCCATCGCTTTCAGTATCGCAATGTCTGGCATCTTCTCGTAGATGATAGTCATGAGGATATTGAAGATTCCAAATCCACTGACAACGAGAATCGATATGATCACAAATGTGACTGTCAGATTCTGGATCCGGAATATCCCAAAGACATTGGCATTCGCAGCCTTCCAGTCCTCTGCTTTGTACCCATAGCGTTGCTGATATTCTCGAGCAACAGACTCTGACTGTTCAACATCACGCAGACGAACGTTGATGTCAGTGATGTATGATGCCGACTGTTGCAGAAGTCGTTGCGCATTGCGCAAGGAGATGTATGCTCGTGTGTTGTCTTGAAGCGTGATACCTGTCTTACTGATTCCGACAACCTTCATATCAAGTGCTACACCCTTTGAGGAGATCACGATGATAGAGTTGTCTACGGTTGCCCCAAGCTTGTCAGCCAATCCAGCACCTAGGATGATGCCATTTGGTAGTGTTTCCATGCGCAACAGGTCGCCGGCAATCAGATTGTCCTTGACCTTGAACAGCTGATCCTCGCGCATAATGTCTACACCAGCAAGTGTGCCTGCTTGTTGCGACATGCCGAATCGGTAGATCCCCTGCAGACCAAGGAACGGGGCTACCCCTTCAACGCGAGGATCTTTCTCAATATCACGGATGATCTGATTTCCGTTGCGGACCTTACGTTCTTCATCACGGGGCTTTTGGTTGCGAACAATGAGCAACTGGGCAGTAGTATCAACATATCTCGTCAGAACATGTGGTCGGCCGGTGCGTACTTCATTGTAGATGTGAACATGCGCTGTCGTGTTGACCGTTTTCTCAATGAAGTAATTCTGCAATCCTGTCAAAAGTCCGGCTTGAAAGATAAAGACTGTGACACCGAACATGACCCCTAGCATAGCAACGATCGTCTGTCTCTTCTTGCTGAAGAGATGGACCCATGCAATACGTAGGAGCGGACGCTTTGAAAAGACTGATTTCATCGCACCAATACATCTGTTGTTGAGAGCCCCTTGAGAACTTCTACATAGCGAAGATCCTCTATACCTGTTCTAACCTTGACCAATTCACTGCCTGACGAGCGCTGTACCTGGACCACTGAACCTGGCTTGAGATAATCCCGCGGAATCACAACAGCGTTACGTCGTTCCGCAATGACGATGTTTGCTTCGAGGCTCATACCGGGAAGAAAGGTTACACCAGACTGACGCGATATTGAGGCAGTTACCCTTGCGGTCTTATCTGATGCAGACACGCGCGGATTGATGTGTGTAATCACACCCTCAAACCGCCCGCTCTTGTATGAGTCGATGGTATACACGACGCGCTGGCCAAGGCTCAGAAGAGCAATGTCTGTTTCATCGATACTGAGTTCAACTTCATATTCAGAAGCGCGGCCAATCTCGATCAGCAGCATCTGCGGTGCAACAACTTCACCCACATTGGGCACAACATCGTACACGATGCCATCTTCTAAGGCGTAGATGATATACTCGTCACGATTGGACCGCTGCGCCTGAACCTGAAGTAATGCATTGCGCCGCTCCAACTGCACACGCTGCTGCAGATTGCGATAGGACTGCTGAGCCTTTCGCATTTGTTGCCGCGATACATCCAACTGTGTAGCAGCCGCATCGTAGACGGATCGCGAGGTCGCTTGCGCCTGGAGCAATCGCTTTTGGCGATAGGCGCTTACTGAATCATATTCATACTTCGAGCGTGTTGCCTCGTATTCGGCCTGTGCCGCACTGAGAAATGCACTCGTTTCGCGGGCGTTATCATCGGCAAGAGCGTACGCATTCTCAGCAACCTCGACACCAATCTCGGCTGTGGTATTCTTGATCTTGATCAGCGGCATACCCTGCCGCACGGTATCTCCGGCTACTACATACACCTCGGCAATTACGCCAGGCATGCGGGCTGCTACTCGGTAGTAGTTCTTAGGGTACAATCTTCCCGACGCATACACGGCCTGCGTAATATCTTGAATCACCGGTTGCACGGTCTGTTGATCTGGTCCACATCCATACGATGCAAGAGCAAGGAGCATGATGATGGCGTACTTCATAGAATCACTCGCGGTCATGAAATGTTGATCGATGGATTCGAAATGCCGCGAACGAGCGTTCGCACGATCTGTTCTAACAGGACACGTTCGTCCTGTCGCACCCAGAACGGAGGGACCATGTTATTCTTGAGGATTACAATTGAGCCCTTGAGCGCAATGATGAGTTGAACAACTACATCTTGAACTGGTGCATGTAAGACGAAGATGTCGGTGTCGGCACCCTCTTGTACAATCTGCTGTATCATTCCGACCACATTTTGATTTGCTCTTGAGAACTTCTCGAGAGTTTCAGCCGAGTATTCACCGTTGACCATCTGAACGATGTTTAGCTGAGTCATCACCTGGAAGAAAAACTGATTCTCTTTCGAGAATGCATGAAATTCTTCGAACGCGGCCACAAGTTTATCATCAGCTCGCTGCTTCGTCGCGGCGACGCGAGAAAGACGCTCAATCAACTGCTCAAGATCGTTAGCAATGAGCCCCATAAGTAGCTCATCTTTGCTATGAAAGTACAGGTACAGCGTACCCTTTGCGAGCTCTGCTTCCTTAGCAATGCGATCCATAGAGGTAGTTGTGAGACCGTGCTTGATAAACGCACTTCTCGCCGATGACAAGATTGCCAGACGACGTTGCGAGCGCTCGCGTTCTTTACGTTCCCGGATTCCCATAATGGAGCTTTCCGCTTCTTATCGGACCATGTTTCGGTATCGGGTATCGATCTGTCCCGTTACACGATCATAGTCGGCCTTTGTCGTGTGATAATCGAGCCGAGCTGATATCTCATTGACTTGAGCCCGCGACAGGGCGGTTTCCGCATCACTGATCTCCAGCAAACTCCCCGTGCCCTCTTTGTAACGTATCTGTGAGATGTCGTAGCCACGCTGCGCCTGAGATACCGTAGATGTTTGAGCCGTTATGCGTGCCTTTGCAGAACCAAGCTGGTTTATAATCGTGCGTGTTTGCAGTTCAATCAGGTCTGTTACCTGTGCCTTTCGCTGCTCTGCAGTGGCTACGTCAATCTGTGATTGCTCAACCTTTGCCTTTGTGCGCAGTCCGTTGAAGATATTCATGGAGAAATTCAACCCAACAAGTGAGCTTGTGGCGCTAAGCCAGTTGTTGAATGTATCGCTTTGTCCTTGCTGCTGCCACTGACCAAAAGCTGCCAGAGTTGGGTAGTAATCAGAGGCCTGAATGTCTATCATCTTCTTTGCAACTTCGATTTGCAAGTTCAATGCCTGAAGATCATAGTTCGAAGCCATCGCACGCCGAACTGCATCCTCAATGTTCGGAAGATCAGCGACATCAGGCAAGTTATCTGCGGACACGGCAATGGTGTCTGATAGGTCCATAGCCAAGTAGGTCTGCAGTGCAGCCCGCGCGGCATACCGACCACTCTCGGCTTCAAGAACCAGCGGCTCAACATTGGCAACAGCTACGTCGGCACGGATCTTGTCAAACTCCGCAACTAACCCCTCATTAAACAACGCAGTGATTGTCTCACGGGTCTTCTTGACGTTATCAAGTGCAGATACAGCAACATTGTAGTACGCAGCAGCAGCAACGGCCTGGTAGTACTTTTTCTTTGTTTCGGTAACGACTTCGGCAACAGCGGCATCCAACTGTGCACCAGCAGCGTCTGTATAGATCTTTGACGATTGGATGGCCGTGAACACAGCTCCGTTAAAGAGCACCTGTTGAACCTGAGCAGTCAGTGCATAGGTATTGGTCTGTCCAATTCGAAGTGGCCCAACTACCCCCGTTACTGGGTTTGGAAAGAAGAACACTGGCAATTGAATGTTATGGTTAAACCCAGCATTCACACTTAGAGACGGCATAGCACTGCCGTATGCTTCTGATACCTGAGACTCAGCACGTTGCATGTTGAGCTTAGCCACAACAATGCTCTTGTTTTGTTTGAGTGCCAGCTCAATGGCCTCATCCAGGGTAAGCGTACGCGCAGCTGCTCGGGTGCTGAGCATGCTCAAAACCAGAGCCAGTGTGACATAACCAAATCGTCGTAGCATGAACAAAACCCTAACGGTTGTAAAGGTACAATGTGACTAGCGGTTGCAAATATGACCATTAGTCATTTTGTATGCAAATAGTCAGACGATTATAGCGTAAATTGATGGCTTCATATGCAAACCCCAGACAACGTCATCCGCATTCGCGGGGCGCGTGAGCACAACCTGAAGAATATATCGGTTGATATTCCACGCGATCAACTCGTCGTGATCACTGGATTAAGTGGTTCGGGCAAGTCTTCCCTAGCATTTGATACAGTGTTCGCTGAAGGACAACGGCGGTATGTGGAAAGCTTGTCGTCCTATGCACGACAGTTTCTCGGCGTTATCAAGAAGCCAGATGTTGATGTTATCGAAGGGCTTTCACCAGCGATTTCAATCGAACAGAAAAGTATAGGACTTAACCCTCGCTCCACAGTTGGAACGGTCACGGAGATCTATGATTTTCTGCGCCTTCTTTATGCAAAGGTTGGAACCCAGTTCTGCGTCACTTGTTCGATCCCTGTGAAGCAGCAGACGTTGGATCAGATTATTGATACCCTGTTCTCTTATCCAGCATCGACGAGAATTCAGATTTTAAGCCCCGTAGTAAAGGGGCGTAAAGGCCACTATCGCGAACAATTTGAAACCTACCGACGACAGGGCTTCACACGTGTTCGTGTCAATGGTGAAATGCTCGAACTCACCGAAGGCATGCAACTTCAGCGGTATAAGACGCATACCATAGAGCTGGTTATTGATCGGCTTGCAATAGACCCATTGAGCACAAAACGTTTGACAGACAGCATCGAAACAGCATTGCACCTTGGTGAAGGGGGCCTAACCGTGCTGATCGAGCAGACGCCAGACACATGGATAGAACGTTTTTTCAGCACTGAATATTCATGTCCACAGTGCGGCGAATCCTATCAAGCGCCGGCTCCAAACATGTTCTCGTTCAACTCCCCCTTCGGTGCTTGTCAGACATGTGACGGGTTGGGGGAACTCGTCGACTTTAACGCCGACCTTGTGCTGCCCGACAGGTCGTTGTCCCTAGCATCTGGCGCTATTGCGCCACTAGGCAAGCAGCGCGACACATGGTTGTGGAAGCAGGTCCAGTCCTGGTGCCAAGAACAGAACCTTGACATCCATGCTCCGTTGACAGCCGTTTCTGATACCCAACTATCAGCACTGTTGTACGGTAGAGATGATGCCAATGTGACAGTTGACTACGGCGGCAGCTCGATTAGACATACATTTCTGGGTGTGCTGCCCTCATTGCGTCATCAATACGATTCCGCAACAACAACAACTGTTCGCAAATCAATCGAGAAGTATTTCTCGACTGTAACATGCCGCAGTTGCGGCGGTGGCCGCCTGCGAACGCAGCACTTGCATGTCATGATTGACAAGCACAGCATCGCCTCGTGTTCCTCTCTTGACATCGAACGCACCCTTGAGTGGTTTCATCAGTTGCCACACGTGTTGGATGATCGTCAGAACCGAATCGCCGGGGTGATCCTCTCTGAGATCAATAGCCGTCTGCAGTTCCTTGTTGATGTTGGTCTGGCCTACATGACCCTTAACCGTAGCGCGCGCACTCTCAGCGGGGGTGAGTCTCAGAGAATCCGATTAGCGTCTCAGATCGGTTCGCGCCTTGTTGGTGTAACCTATGTGCTGGATGAGCCGAGCATTGGTTTGCATCAACACGACAACAAGAAGTTGATCGACTCACTGAAGCAGTTGCGTGATCTTGGTAATTCTGTCTTGGTCGTGGAACACGACCGAGAAATGATAGAAGAAGCTGACACAGTCATCGACATTGGACCACGCGCTGGTGTGCACGGCGGTCAGATCGTTGAAATGTTCACACCGAGTTCACTTGGCACAGCGCAACGGCACGTCGAGTCAATTACTCGCGATTTCCTCGAGGGACGTCGCAGAGTGTACATTCCTCCGATTCGCCGGTCAGGTCATGGTACAGCTATCGACCTACACGGTGCAACTGGTAATAATCTGCAAAATGTAGACCTTCACGTGCCGCTTGGCACATTTACTTGCGTCACTGGTATGAGTGGCTCCGGCAAGAGTTCACTTGTTAACGATACGTTGTATCCGATCTTAGCGAAGCATTTCTACAACGCCGAATCAAGCCCCCTTCCCTATCGTGATATCCATGGGCTTGAACACATTGACAAAGTCATCGAGATTGATCAGACACCGATTGGACGCACACCGCGTTCAAATCCGGCAACATATACTGGACTCTTTACGCTTATTCGCGATTTTTACACGATGCTCCCGGAATCAAAGATCCGCGGATATCAAGCTGGCCGATTTAGCTTTAACGTCTCTGGTGGCCGCTGCGATACATGCGAAGGTGTAGGTCTGTCGAAGATCGAAATGAACTTCCTTCCAGATGTTTACGTGCCCTGCGACACGTGCAATGGAAAGCGTTACAATGCTGAGACCCTGCATGTAGTCTATAAGGGCAAGTCAATTGCCGATGTTCTGTCGATGACCGTAGAAGAAGCATACGATTTCTTTAAGGATATTCCCAAGTTGGCGACCAAGCTAAAGGCGCTGATGGACGTTGGTCTGACCTATATAACGCTCGGTCAGCAGGCACCTACCCTTTCAGGGGGCGAGGCACAGCGTGTAAAACTTGCTGCAGAGCTCTCGAAATCAAGTACTGGTAAAACTCTTTATCTTCTTGATGAACCTACTACAGGCTTACATTTTGAGGACGTTTCCGTTCTTCTGCAGTTGCTCCACAGACTCGTCGACCGTGGCAATTCAGTGATCGTGATCGAGCACAACATGGACGTCATTATAAGCGCGGACCACATCATCGACCTAGGTCCAGGCGGCGGTCGTCATGGTGGGCAAATCATTGCCGCGGGAACTCCGGAGTTGGTGGCATTGTCTCCCAATAGTCTAACGGGTAAATACGTCAACATGGAACTTCAACGCCTTGGATAATCAAAATCTCTATGTCTGTTTTTAGCAAAACCGGAACCAGCGCCAAGACGCCTAAGCATTATGTAGCTCGCAAGCGATATAGTGACATTTGGCCGCTGATCAAGAGGCTCTACCGAGAAGAACGTAGAGACATCATCGTTGTATTCATATACGGGATTGTGGCAAGTATTCTCGGACTGGTTGTCCCACTCAGCAGCCAAGCCATCGTTAATGCTGTAGCTCTGGGCGTGCACAGTGAGCAGCTCGTAGTACTGTGCATCGTTGTACTTGTTGCCATGCTTGCAATGGCGATCATATTGATCTTCCAGAAGCACGTGATAGACTACATGCAGCGCCGCCAGTTTCTCGTTACAGCACGAGAAATGGTCGACCGACTACCACGTGTGCAGGATGGTGTGTATGAAGATGTCTATGCACCTGAGCTTGCGAACAGATTTTTCGATGTAGTCACTGTGCAGAAAGCTATGTCTAAGTTTCTCACAGATGGTGTTTCGGCGATGTTGTCGATCGTTACAGGATTTATTGTTCTGGCGATCTATCATCCGTTGTTTCTGATTTATGACATCGTATTTCTTCTCTTTATCCCGGTGCTCGTTTTCGTCTTCGGTCGACGTGCTATTTACACGGCCGTCAACGAATCGTCGATGAAGTACAAAACGCTCGAATGGATAGAGGAGGTCTCCCGCAGCCATCGTGGGATCAAGATGCGCAGTGCCTATGACTATGCATCTTCACGAGTTGACAAGCTTGCACTGGACTATGCAGATGCGAAAGAAATCCACTTCCGCATCTATGCACGACAGATCATGGGGTCGTATATATTTCGATCATTTGCTACGGTTGGTATCTTAGCCATTGGCGGCAATCTCGTCATTGAACAGCAGATATCTCTTGGTCAACTGGTTGCTGCTGAAATCATCATTGTCTTAATGATGAATGCCATGGACAAGCTACTGACGCTTTTTGATGTGTTTTATGAGTTTGCAGCCGCGCTCACGAAGATCGAGGCCGTGAATGATCTTCCGCTTGAAGAGGATGGGCCCGCAAGGCTCTCAGCTGTAACCTACAGGAAGGGCATTACGGTTCACGATGTTAGCCTTGCAAATGAAGGAGCTCAATCGAGCGGCAGTAGCATAACACTGGCCTTGGATACAACGAAGCCTGCTGCATTTGTAGGGCCAAATCCACAAGAGTTGACATATCTCGGGAAATTGCTTTCAGGGCTGAAAATTCCCTCGAGTGGAAGAGTCGAGATTTTTGGCGAGCATAGTAATGTCTTGAACGTCGAATCGCTTCATAGTAGCGTTTCGTACCTTGACCGCGATGATGTTATTCATCAGGGTACGATCTACGATAACATTGTTATGGGGCGAAGTATCGATGCCGTCCGTATAGATGATGTCCTCAAGACATCCCTACTCGATTCGGAGATTCGCTCGCTTCCACAGGGTATCTATACACCAACGGACACACTAGGGCGCAATCTACCTCACAGCCTAAGGCTGCGAATCCTTATTGCTCGAGCGCTGGTTGTTGAGCCGCAGGTTCTTGTTATCAATAATGTAATCGATCTTCTCGAACCTACTATTCGCCATGAACTTACGCAGTCTCTGAATGGGCTTTCGGTCACGTCCATTGTTTACATTACCGTCGATCCGATCGTGCTAGGCTTATGTGAACACGTGTACGTAGTAGCAGAAGGTGCCGTTCAGTGTCACGGTTCTCTGGCAGAAGTCAACAGCGGATCTCCGTTCGTTCAGGCCGTCATGAAGTCACGTTTGTCGTAAAGATCTGAATCATGAACACCCAAGACAATACTCATCACCCACTGGTCAATACACCGAAGCTCCACAGCCGCCTTGTATCGGTCCTAACGGTGTTGATCGTTATGACAACGATGTTTCTCGTCTTTGTGCCATGGCGACAGACGGTTGTTGGATCCGGCACTGTTACGTCGTTCACACCTAACGCGCGTCCACAGACCGTTGAGAGCGTTATCAGTGGTCGAATTGTCAAATGGCTGGTCCGAGAAGGGTCTGTTGTTAAGAAAGGTGACACGATTGTTGTACTCTCGGATATCAACGTGAACTTTATGGACACGGAGATGCTTACAAGACTTGAGGAGATGCAACAGAAGACGTTTACTGCACAGGAGAATTCAATTGAGGCTGCAATTCAGCGCAGGCGCCAAGCAGAGCAGCGATACAATGCTGCCCTTGCAAGGGTTACGAACGTGGGAGTAGAGTTAGCCACGGCTTCAATTCGTGCGCGCCGCGCCGACACACTTTTTAAACAAGACCTCATCTCGGCTCGCGAGCTTGAAACCGCCCAGCTCAACATGCAGAAGGCTCGGCTAGACTCGGCTACGGCCCAGGCAAGCCTACAGAGTGCATTCCAGGACGTTGCATTGTTTGCTGCCGATGAGGAACGGATCATCAATCAAGCGTCGGTGACGATGCAGGAGATTGATCTTCGACTTGCGAATGCGAAAGTGCGGAAGGGCGCAGCCTATGTTGTCTCCCCTACCGACGGCATCGTGGTTCGCATCGCGAAGGTTGGTGAAGGACAGATCGTAAAAGAGGGCGATGAACTGGCACTCGTCGTTCCACGAACCGACGACAGAGCCGTTGAACTGTACGTCAGTGATATGGATGCGGCCCTCGTTGAGCCAGGCCGGCTCGTTGCCCTACAGTTCAGCGGTTTTCCTGCTTTTCAGTTCTCTGGTTGGCAAAACATCAACATAGGCATCTTTCATGGTCGCGTTAAGGTTGTTGATGCAGTTGACGATGGATCAGGGCGGTTCCGCGTTCTCGTTGTGCCGGCTGAACCAGAACATTTCGATGTTTGGCCAACAAACAGATTCCTCCGTCAGGGGGCTTCTGCTACCGGATGGATCATGCTAGACCAGGTTTCCATCGGATACGAGTTGTGGCGTCAGCTTATGGGCTTCCCACCGCAGTTCCCCGTTGCAACCAAGAAAGACAACACCTCTCCTGAGAAAAAAGCAGACAAGAAATGAAGTTCATCCTTCTCCTTGCCGCAATTCCTCTCTGTATAGCTGCCACGAGCGGACAGGGCACTGTGTTGACGTTGCAGGAGTTTCTGCTGCTCGTTGAGCAACAGCATCCTGCGCTACAGTCAGCGAACTACGAGCCTGATATCGCAGAAGCTGAGATTAGATCTGCATTGGGTCGTTTTGATCCGATGTTGTCATTCCAATACGACTCGAAGCTTAAGTCCGGTGATGACAAAGTCTCAACGATTGATGGTTCATTGGAACTGCCACTCGATATGATGTTCGGTCCGAAGCTCAAGGCGAACTATCGCCGTGGCCAAGGTTTCCAAATCGACCCTGAAGCCCTGACAACTCCGGCCGGTGAAGCATCCCTTGGGTTCGCATTGCCTGTGTTTCAGGGCGTCTTTACCGATGCACGCCGCAATGCGCTGCGGAAGGCAATGCTTCGACCTAACATCGCAAGGGCCCAGTTTACGATAGAGCGCAATGCTCTACTTCGGACGGCGTCATTGCGTTACTGGGATTGGTGCGAAGCAACGCAACAGCGTCTGGTTGCTGATTCCCTACTGTCGATTGCCAGAGTCCGTCTCGACTTTGTGCGTCGCAGATCGTCGGCTGGTGAAACGGCTACTATTGACACGGTCGAAGCTCTACAAGAAGTGCTTCGTCGTGAAGGTGAACGCATCCGTGCAGAACGTATCGAAGAGCAGGTGTATCTCGATGTTTACGGTATGCTATGGAATGCACGTCAGCCATACCAGAATCGCAGCTTCAGTTCTCAGGATTTACCCACGACGTTTGATACTCCCGACAATGCCGACTCAATCCGCAATAGAGCTCGCCTGGTGCGTCCTGAGATCCAACGTGCATCTTTCATGGTTGAAACTTCGCGATTCGACTCCAGTTTGGCATCTGAATTCATGCGTCCATTTGTTGAGATCGATGCTGGTTTGATCAGTTATGACGTCTCCAAACCCAATGCCGTTGACTACAAGGTTGGACTGCGCGTTCAACAGCCCCTTCTCTTTCGGCAGGCATCAGCCCAACTTCAAACAACATCGATTGCCGTTGATCGTGCACAGATCACACTAACGTTGATCGAGCGACTTGTCGATATAGACGTAGATATTGCCTTCGTGGGCTATCGCAAGGCGCTTGAACGGGTGGATGTTGCGGTACGTGAGGTTACTGCAGCGCAGGCTATGGTCTCCGCGGAGCAGAGTCGTTTTGTAGCCGGTGACTCCTCACTGCTGCTTGTCAACATCCGAGAACGAATGCTCTCTGAGGCACTGCAGCGCCTGGTCTCTGCACGAGCCGACGTCATGCGTGCAAAAGCCAATCTGGCATGGGCAACAGGTGTGATCTGATTGCCGTATCTTTGCAACCCAATTCGACAACAATCAACAATTCTTGAGTCACCTATGAACATACTTGTGTGTATCAGTCAAGTACCTGATACAACTACGAAGATTGCAGTAGCGGCGGACGGAACAACGATGAATCCGGCTGGCGTCAAGTTCATACTCAATCCCTACGATGAGTTTGCAATCGAAACAGGACTGCGCATGAAGGAACAGCACGGAGGGACAGTAACCACGATTACGGTTGGTCCTGATACTGCAAAAGAGGTTCTCCGCACCGCACTGGCTATGGGCTCTGACGCGGCAGTACTGGTCAAAGATGGAAGTCGTGCTGACTCATTTGTCGTTGCTTGTGCTATCGCTGAGTACGCCAAGGAAGTCACCCCCGACCTTATCGTATTTGGTAGACAGTCGATTGACTTCGACTCGTTCCAACTACCGTCAATGGTAGCTGAGATTCTCGGATGGCCAGATGTTGCAACGGTATCGTCTTTGCAGATTGACGGCACGTCTGTGATCGCTGAGTCTGATATCGAGGGTGGAAAACTTCAGGTAACAGCATCCCTTCCGTGCGTCATTAGCGCACAGAAGGGGCTCTATGACCCACGCTATCCGAAGCTTCCAGACATTATGAAGGCTAAGTCAAAGCCCATCACAGAGCGTGATGCCCCAAATGTATCACCACGTGTTACAACCCTCGCAATGTCGTTGCCAGAGTCAAAGCGTTTGAACAGGATTCTCGGTGATAGTGACAGCGACATTCAGGAATTGGTACGTTTACTTCACGAAGAAGCAAAGGTGATTTAATTATGAGCATTCTCGTTGTTCTCGAACCACACAATGATGGTCTTAAGCGCACTTCGTACGAAGCAATCGGTGCTGCTTGTGCAATATCCAACGGTGCTCCTGTCCATGGTATTGTATTCTCTGCAAGCGAGTCACACGTTGCACATGCCAGCTCGTATGGATTGCAGCAATGCATGCTTGTGAACACAGATGAAGCTACTCGTCAAGAATCAGCAAAGATGGCAGCAACTATCGCCGAGGCGGCGCGTTCGATCAACGCCACTGCGGTAGTCTTTGCAGCGAACTCATTCGGTAAGTCAATAGCACCGCGCGTCGCAATTCGACTTGAAGCAGGATTGCTTGCAGATTGTGTCGAGATTCATTCTGCTGATGGTTCGCTCAAGGCCGTTCGACCAGTCTATTCAGGCAAGGCTCGGATCACAGTGTCTGCAACAACAGAAGTAAGTGTGATAACCCTGCGTCCGAACGTCTTCACCGCAAAGCAAACCAGCTCAGGTAGTGTCTCATGTAGCGCATTCACGTCAACATTGTCCGCAAGCGTCCGCAGTGCAGCGGTCACCGGTCAGACCAAGAACGAGGGTACGTTGGACGTTTCGGAGGCTGATATCATCGTATCTGGTGGACGCGGACTGAAGGGCCCTGAACACTTTCATCTTGTGGAGGAACTTGCTAAGAGCCTGGGCGGAGCCGTTGGCGCTTCCCGTGCCGTGGTCGATGCAGGTTGGCGTCCGCACCGCGAGCAGGTTGGGCAAACAGGAAAGACTGTAAGTCCTACGATGTACGTTGCATGTGGCATCAGTGGAGCTGTTCAGCATCTTGCCGGTATGTCATCGAGCAAGATTATTGTCGCAATCAACAAAGACAAGGATGCACCTATCTTTACAGTTGCCGACTATGGCGTAGTTGGCGATGTGTTCGATATCCTGCCGAAGCTTACATCTGCAATTTCATCCGTCACAGGGAAGTAACACACAACGGTAATGTCAAAGATTCAAGTTGACATACTTGGTCTCTCGATCAATCCCAATTCGCAGAGAGCGTATGCACTCTTGTTGCGCGAGGTTGATGGCGACCGCCGTTTGCCAATCGTCATAGGCGAAGCAGAAGCGCAGGCCATCGCCAATGAGCTTGAGGGAATACGTCCACAGCGCCCCATGACGCATGATTTACTCCGAAATGCAATAGAGGCACTTGGTGCATCAGTCCGCGAGGTCGTGATTCACTCGATCAAGGAAGGTACCTTCTATGCGTCGATTGTGTTTGAATATTCAGAGATAGAGATCGATGCCCGACCAAGCGATGCCATCGCACTTGCAGTGCGTTGCAATGCTCCTATCTACATCGACGAAGAGATACTCGAGGAGTCGAAGCTTCGTGCGGATGAGTACGAGGAAGCTGATGCAAGCCAAGAACAGCAGGAAGAGCAAGCATCGGAAGGCGAACTTTTAGGTGAACAGGCATCTCGTAAGCGACATGATCGTGAACAGCCTGAACTACCGCTGACGGAGCGTCAACGTTTGGAACAGGAGCTTGATCAAGCCATAAAGGTCGAAGACTACGAGGCTGCAGCAAGAATTCGCGACAGCCTTCGCAAACTAGACGACATGTAATTTTTTGAGGACTGCAACGATTTTGTATCTTTGCGGCCCACGCCGGAGTAGCTCAGGTGGTTAGAGCAACGGAATCATAATCCGTGTGTCGGGGGTTCAAGTCCCTCCTCCGGTACGATACCAAGGGCGGCTAGTCTCACAGACTAGTCGCCCTTGCTGTAGAGACCATCGATCAAATCAGCATAGCGCTCCAAAACGGCTTTGCGCTTTACCTTGAGTGTCGGTGTCATTAGACCATTCTCAACAGTGAACGGCTCTACGAGAAAGGCATACCTGCGAGCCTTCTCATACTTCGAGAGGTCTTTCTGCAACGAAGAAAGCTCTCTCTCGACCGTCGTAACAAGCTTGGGATCTTGAGCCAACTCTTCAACCGGCGTGCCTGTTCTACCGTTCTTATCGGCCCATGCGTTAACGGCATCTTTGTCAAGCACAACAATTGCTGTGCAGTACTCGCGTGCATCACCAATTACCATCACCTGGTCCACGAACTGACATTGAGCGATGGCGGCTTCGATCGGCTGCGGTGCGATGTTCTTTCCACCACTTGATACCAGAATGTGTTTCTTGCGGTCAGTGATCTTGAGATGCCCCCTCTCAGTGATAATGCCGATATCACCCGTGTGAAGGAATCCCTCATCGTCTAGTGCCTCACGCGTGGCTTCAGGATTATTCCAGTATCCCTTCATTATGCTGGCACCCCGGGCAAGGATCTCGCCATCACCAGCGATCTTGACTTCTACACTTGGAAGTGGTGTGCCGACTGTACCAATGACAACGTCCTCGAGACGATGAATCGATATAACTGGCGAGCTCTCCGTAAGGCCATATCCCTCCAATATTGTGATCCCGAGGATCGCAAAGAACCTACCAATCTCGGGATTGAGAGCCGCACCACCAGATACAAAGAACCGAAGGTTACCACCAGTACGGTCGCGGACCTTACTGAAAACGAGCTTATCGGCAATTCCGTGCTGGATAAGCATCAGAGGCCCACGACGACCATCAATCCATCGCTCACCAACGGAAAAGGCCCATTGAAAGATGGCCTGCTTAAGGGGCGACTCTTTCTGCACATTACCGAGTACACGCATGCGGATGCGCTCGAACAGGCGCGGTACCGAGGTCATGATCGTCGGACGCACCACACGCATGAGTTCCGCAACAGTCTCGATACTATCTGTAATCGTAACCGTTGCACCCACAGAGAACGCAAGGTAAAACCCCGCCATGCGCTCGAAGATGTGGCACAGTGGCAGATATGAAAGCAACGAATCATGTTCAGTAAGCGTCACAACGGTATGCGAGTTGAAGACATTGGAGACAAGATTCCCGTGCGTTAAAATGACACCTTTAGGATTACCTGTCGTACCACTGGTATAGATCAACGTCAAAGTGTCTTCAGGCTTAACATGATTTGCAAGCGTCCGAAACGTAGCGGCCCGAGCCTCTGCTGTTGATGATGATTCGACGTCATCGATGAGTCGCTGAAGTGACAGGATACGACTGTCACTGTCCTGCACGTCATTCATAACGATCACGTACTTGAGTTCCGGCAGCTCTGACCAGACTTGTTTGATCTTGTTCAATTGAGCCGTATTCGAGACGATGATGCACGTTGCACTGCAGTCGGCATAAATGAACTGCAGTTGCTTCGCCGTAAGTGTAGGGAACACTGGAACGTCTACAACCCCCATTCCTACCATGGCGAAGTCGACCATAGTCCAGTCGAGCCTGTTCTCAGCGACGATGCCAACTCTATCACCTGCTTTGATTCCCAAACGTCGCAGTGCTTCGGAAAATGCCTCGACACGATACTTCAACTGGTCATGCGTAAGTCGACTCCAATTGCTGCCAATACGTTGTATGTAAACATGCTTATCCGTACGGCCATGAAACGAATCGCAGACATCAAGAAAGAGTTGTGAAATGGTCGCGCTCATCAAGAACCTCCGTGTTTTACGTAACACTCATTAGAATGGGACTAATCTACAAACGTCCAATCGACACTCAAACGAAATTGTCTCGGAATCTCGGGCATATACGCAACTGAGTACCAGCGCGATCCAAGGACGTTCTCGAACGACGCTCGAAGAGAGGCTGACCCCACTACGATATGACTAAAAAATGACACGCCATTGTGCTGCATCGTTGTGGCTACGAGTGGTAGTGTAGAAAACGATCGCCTCGTTACATCAAACTGCGGGAGTAGGCCATCACCGATGAATCCTATCACCGTGCCTATTTCGACAGTGCTGGATGCTGTTGCGTACTTATAAGCAACGCTTACGTTGGCATACAATGTCAATGCTGACGTTACAGAATCTCCCCTACCAATTCCTCGTGCAAGGGCGTCAATGCGGAGGTTCCCCATCGTAGTTCCCGCAGACACAATCGCCCCGTATGATTTTTGAGGTGCATTTACATTGCGATAATATGCAATTGCCTGAATATCTACAGGTGAACCACGAAGCAGTGCATGGGCAAAATAGAGCCCACGAGAGGTTGCTGTTGGGCCTGGATCAATCCAAGATGCATCGAGTTTGACTCTCAACATAGAGTCTTGGAGAACTGCTGCAATACCGTATCCAACGCCGCCCGACTGACCTCCATCGTAACGCAGAGAAGATGAAACATTCAAGCCAGGAGTTACACCAAATGTTGCCTTTGCCCAAGAATGGGCACTCGGAGCACCTGAAACCAGCTGAGTATAGGAAGTGTCGGGATTCGTGTACTGAACTCTTGCGCCCCCTTGAAGATGGATTGAATTGATGCGTGCCGCAACTTGGGTCATTACCCCGCCATACCATCCGTCGAACAGCGTATCAGCTCTTCGCAGTGCGTCCGTGCTCGCATATGCGGTCGTCGCTATGTGCAGTAGTGAATCGCTATCATGTGCGAACGCATGCGTAAGTGAGACGTCATGTCGACGCATTGACTCACGCGTGGTTCTCGTGCGAGGTTCAAGTGTTTCGATTACATCAACAGACCCATATGGATCCTTGGCTAGGCCACTCCACGGATCAACGTCAATCGTCGAAACATCATAGGAAAGCAACCACTCAGTGGCTGAGGATGCGATCATCCTACCCTGCAGATGCACATTCCAAGCATCAAAGTCGGTCTGTTGATATGCTCCCCTTGCACCGGTGCGTCTGATGTTCGCAGCGATCGAAGAGTGTCTCGTCACATTTTGAGCGAACGTGACATGTCCTCCAACAAGATCGCCAGCGCCTTGATGATACCACATACTGGTAAAGGGGCGCGCAGTGTTGTACATCGCACGTTGAACATTCATGCCTGCAAACCCGAGTCCTGGCAATGTACCGATCGCATCACTACCTGCAAGCATCTCAACACGCTCTGCAGCTACTGGGGCATAGAGCAATGGATGGTAACCGATGCTTGAAGCAGAATAGATTGGAACTCCATTATGAGATGCAATCTGATCCTCGGGCAGAATTCCAAGAAGATCGACGCCATCCCACTGGCCAAGTGCGCCTTGTGAAAGCGGAGTAAACGGCGTCGCTTCGATTAGGAGATCGCCCAGCTGTGAGTATCCGATGGTTCGGATATTTTCCTTACCAACCGCCGCCAACGGAAAGTCACCGTTAGCAGTTAGTCGACCGGCCCATCTCTTTGCTGCAAGCAGTGTATCGTTTGCATGCCGGATTATCGCCGTGTCAGCAGGCAGTGCATTCTGTTCGCCCCCCAACACCGTACACAGGCACAAACAGAAACACCAGGCGAGCAAGCCCGCCTGGTGTGCAATTCTACGATTCGACGTTGATCTCATATTGAGCTCGCGGATCAGGTTGCAGGCGTCTCTGCCTGTTCCTCTGTATCTGGCTCCTCATCACGTGTGACGGTTGTGATATCTGCGATCTGATCTCCCTCTTCCAATCGAATGAGTTTCACGCCTTGAGCATTTCTGCCGAGCTGACGCACATCTCGTATTGGTTGACGTATCAGGATGCCGTTCGTGGTGATTACAACGAGATCTTCCTCATCACTCACCTCGAGTATGGCGCAGATTGGACCGGTCTTTTCGGTGATGTTCATGGCAATGACGCCCTTAGCACCGCGCTTTGTTTTGCGGAAATCTTCGACAACCGTGCGCTTGCCCATACCGCGGGAGCCGACTACAATGACCTGTGCATCAGCTCGGCGCATAACGTTCAGCGAGATAACGTACGCTTCGTCGGTTAGCGCTATACCCTTGACGCCCGCGGCTGCTCTTCCCATTGGACGCACATCAGATTCATGGAATCGAACGGCCAGACCGCTAGAGGCACCAATGAGTACCTCCATGGATCCGTCCGTCAACCTTGCGGCAATCAGACGGTCGTCATCATCAAGATTCACGGCGATGATGCCGTTTGATCGAACGTTAGCAAAGTCCTTTAATGACGTCTTCTTGACGGTTCCATTCCTTGTTGCCATGAAGATGTAGGCATCCTCACGGTCAAAGTCCGTAACTGATAGATACGCCGTTACCTTCTCATCGGATTGTTTCTGGATTACGTTGGCAAGCGATCTGCCCTTAGCGTTTCGCGATCCTTCTGGAATGTCATAGACTTTCTGACGGTACACACGCCCCCTATCGGTGAAGAAGAGCATGTAGTGGTGCGTTGAAGCCCTGAACATGTGCTCCACCCAGTCGTCCTCGTATGTACCAGCGCCAGACACACCACGACCGCCTCGGTTCTGCCGACGGTATGTTGTTACTGGGGTACGCTTGATGAAGCCATTGTGTGAAATTGAAATGATCACCTCTTCATTAGCGATCATATCCTCAAGCGTAAAGTCCTTTGCATCATACACAACCTGCGTGCGGCGCTCATCACCATGCTTGGCTGATAGTTCAATCAGTTCCTGGCCGATGATCTGCATCTGCATTTCTTTGCTTGCAAGAATTGCACGCAGACGCTCAATCGTTTGAATAACCTCTGCATACTCCTGCTGGATCTTCTCGCGCTCGAGGCCAGTAAGGCGCTGGAGACGCATGTCAAGGATGGCCTTTGCCTGAATCTCCGAGAGACCAAACTTCTCCTGTAGTTTCTGCGAGGCCTGGGTTACGTCCTTGGATTCCTTAATCGTCTTGATAATCGCATCGATGTTATCGAGTGCGATAATGAATCCTTCCAAGATATGTGCGCGCTTCTCCGCTGCGTCGAGGTCAAACTTCGTGCGACGCACAATCACGTCGTTACGGTGCTTGATGAACTCCTCCATCATCTCTTTGAGAGTCAGGATGCGAGGACGTCCATTGACAAGAGCTAGCATGATCACACCGAATGTGACCTGCATCTGCGTGTGCTTGTAAAGATTGTTCAGTACCACCATCGGCACTGCATCGCGCTTAAGTTCAATAACCACCCGTAGGCCATCTCTATCAGATTCGTCGCGAATATCCGAGATGTCCTCGAGCGTCTTTGCCTTTACAAGATCCGCAATCTTCTCAATCAAGCCGGCCTTGCTGACCTGATATGGCAGCTCGGTAATGACAATTGCTTCGCGACCTTGCTTATTGGTTTCAATGTTTGCCTTTGAACGTACGAGTATCTTCCCACGACCTGTTGTGTAGGCATTACGAACGCCTTCGTAGCCGTAGATGATACCGCCAGTCGGGAAGTCAGGTGCAGTTACGTACTTGAGCAGTTCTTCGTTGGTAATCGTTGGCTCTGCAATGACTGCCTGAATACCCGCAACTATCTCACGCAAGTTGTGCGGAGGTATGTTTGTGGCCATACCCACGGCGATACCATTGGCTCCGTTCACAAGCAGTGTTGGCAACACTGCAGGCAGAACTGTCGGCTCTTCAAGTGAATCGTCGAAGTTGCCGCGGAAATCAACCGTGTTTTTGTCGATATCTCTGAGAACTTCCATGGCAAGACTCGCCATACGAGCCTCAGTGTATCGCATAGCAGCCGGCGAGTCACCATCGATTGAACCGAAGTTTCCTTGGCCGTCAACTAAGCAGTAGCGCATTGACCACGTCTGTGCCAGGCGCACCATGGCGTCATAGACTGCAGAGTCACCGTGCGGGTGATACTTACCAAGCACTTCGCCCACGATACGCGCCGACTTCTTATACGGGCGATTTGGGGTCATCCCCAATTCATACATCGCATACAGAATACGTCTGTGAACAGGTTTCATGCCGTCTCGTACGTCTGGAAGTGCACGTGAGACGATGACCGACATAGAATAATCGAGGTACGAATCACGCATCTCGTCCTCCATGAGGACGGGTAAGATTCGTTCATGAGAAAAAGCCATATCCCCTTACTTACAATGGGTTGTACAACGCACAAATTTACAAAATTGAAGCGTCGGAAGGTCCTTAACTGTAGGGATTTAGCGCAGTATTGTGATGATTCCGGAGGTTCTGTTTTCCACAGGCACCTGAGGAGTCGATGGCACAGCAATCGACCAGAAATACACTCCGGGCGAAAGGTCTGAACCGTACATTGACTCGCCGTCCCACGAAACAGTGGTAGTCCCTGTGTAAAGCATGAAAGCACGTTCAGCGACAATCCTGCCTTGCACATCATGTATCGCAAGTTGTGCAGGATAAGTTCTCCCATTTCCAGCCATAGATATCGAAAACGTTGCATTTCCAGATGTCGGGTTAGGCGATACCCGTACGTCGCGAATCTGGTCCTGACTCTGGTACCAGAAATAGATTTCGGCAGTGTCCTTGTTGCCACTTGCGTCCGTTACTCGCGCAATCAAGAGGTTCTCACCTACCTCTGCCGGATAGGTAAAGGATACTTCAGCCCGAATGTCGGTGCCTGGGTATGCCGTCTCGCATTCTTGGGTACCGGAAAATGCGTAATCCTTTACGCTGTTCGAACGTATGCGAACTCCATTGAGGAATACAACGAAGTTGTCATCGCTACGAATCGGCAACTTGGCAGCATCACGCAGCTGTATCGTAAATCTCGGCATGCTGTCAACGTAGTCTCCGGTCACAAGCGGTCGTTGATGCGCAAACACCGATATGGAAGGGGCTGATGAATCCTCGCGAGGACGGTACTGCATTTGAGCAGTTTGGAACAACCTCACCAATGACTTTTCTTCCCCTGGCTGTTCAATCGTCGTGCGGACTAGTACGCGAGACCAATCAGGATCATTATATGCACGAACAGCAACGACAACTGAACTGTCTGCATCAACTGCCGCAGTAGATATCGTGGTAATCTGTTGACGTAAAGTGTCACCCCATGCCCTTGCAACTGTTGATACCAAAGCACTAGGTGCGGCAAAGCGGTATTGAAGGTTCGTAAGCAGGACGGAAACATCAACACTGTCTCCCCGCAGAGCGTCTGGCATAGAAATCGAAATCTTCGATGAGTCAACGTAGAGCATCGGTGCAGGCTCGTAATGAAACGATGCGGACGTAAAGCCCGGATCTGGCTGTTGATCACTGGCAACGAGCACAAGATTAGCCGTGACCTGCTGAATGGTCATGGAATTTCGTGGTGGCACCCACGTGTCGGTAAGCTGCTGCGTCACAAGTAGGCCACCATAGCCAAGCAGTGACACGGTATTGGCTTGCGCGCCATCCATCTTGGCTGTGATAGACTTCAACACTCGAGGACGCACAACAGCAACATCTGTAATGTGTGCCCTCTCGTAGCGTATGGAGAGAACGGAATCAACAACAGCTGGCAAGGATTGTAATGAACCGCGTACGACCTCATATGCATCCTCGCGTTTGTCCCGAGAACCAACGAAGGCATAGGCTATCCCCACAGCAATCGAATCGGCCATGCTACTGCCATACGACCGCAACACTTCACGAAGTTCCGACAAAAGCCCGTTTCGTTCGAATTGTGTAAACGACTCATTGCATGCCGCAATTGCCAGAATCTCATGGTCTGCAACCGAATCCTTCAAAAAGGCTAGACACTCCGCCGCACCACCGCTGTGGCCGGTTTCAATTGGTGCAGGTGTTGGCGACGTATCATAACGTCGAATGAGACGTGGCGTTGTTGAAAATGGCCGAATGACAACAATGTTTAATCCATTGCGAAACGAACTCTGCAACACGGTATCCCCATACACGATGCGCAAAGACGGCTGGCGAACGGGATCACTCGACAACACTGCTCGCGAAGTAACACTAATGGGAACCGGACGAACTGCTAAGCGAAAAGTAGCATCAGTAGCATCGTAGCGGATTGAATCACTGCTTATGGTTAGCCCCTTAGCATACAACACATGCTCTTCAGGGTCTGCATTGCTGCGTCGAAACACAAAAGGCTGTATCACGGCATCACTTCGAGAACTGTAGGCTCTGAGCCAATAAACGTTGCCTG
>CANGZU010000002.1 GCA_947458785.1 Ignavibacteria bacterium | reverse complement strand
TCGTTTTTAGCGGTTGAGAAAATGCGAAGTGGTGCAACACCGCAAGAAGCATGTGAAGAGGCCATCAAGCGGATCGTGAAGAAGCATCCGGCGATAGCAGATTACCAAGTTGGAATACTTGCCATGGACAAGAAAGGACGTCACGGCGCTCATGGCGTGCACAAGGGCTTTACCTACGCCCTAAACACCCAACTGCGTCAAGCTACGTCATACGCCTCATGAGCAACACACAACGCGCACTTGTTATCGGCGGCACGGGGCTTGTCGGATCGCACCTGCTGGAGCAGCTCGATGCTGACAAGCATTTCGAGACGATCTATGCACTTAGCAGACGTCCGTGTGCAACACACAGTCGCATCGTAAATATCGTTACCGATCTCGATACAGTCACTGGACAAGAAGATTTCTTCAATGTCGATGTTGTCTTCTGTGCCATCGGCAGCACGATCAAGAAGGCTGGTTCGCAGGCAGAGTTTCGTCGCATCGATTATGAACTGCCCATGCACATTGCCCGGCTTGCAAAGGCAAGGGGCGTAAAGAAATTTGTCCTCGTGAGTTCGATCGGCGTGACCCCGGATTCCAAGTACTTCTATCTGCGAGTGAAGTATGCGCTTGAGCGCGACCTTGCAGCGCTTGGCTTTGAGCAGCTCTCGATTCTTCAGCCATCGCTGATCATGGGAGATCGCAAAGAGTTTCGCTTTGGCGAGCTCATCAGCAGAGTCGTGATGAAGTATCTCAATCCCCTTACGCCAACGCGCTACCGTGGGGTGCATGCACGCCGTATTGCGGCATCGATGATCAAGGAAGCCCGCACTGAGCCCTCTGGTGTGCACTGTGTGAACAACTCCGACATTCTTACGGCATGATGTTTGTCATGGAATCAGGCTCTTCCTAGATACTAGCTTTCCGCATTCACCAACTACCGGAGGATGCGATGTACAACCTAATCAACAGTCCGCTGATTGAAGACCTCTTCGCAGTATCAACGAAGCCGTGTCTGAGTTTGTACTTGCCAACGCATCGCACGCAACCGGAGCGCCGTGACGACTATACGCGCTTTCATCAGTTGGTGCGTGAGTTAACCAACTCACTGAAGACTGGGTTTCGTCAGACCGAGATAGATATGCTGATGGCCCCCTTCCACGACATCGACCGCGACGAGAAGTTCTGGAATCAGCGTCGTGCAGGCATCGCAATGTTCCGCGCCCCTGGCGTGTTCATCACGCAACACCTGGACAGATCCGTGCCAGAACTGGCAATCGTTGCCGATACATTTCATGTGAAGCCCCTTTTCAGATTGCTCCAAACAGCTGAAGATTACTTCGTGCTCTGCGTTACCAAAGAGACAGCTCAGCTCTTTGTTGGCAACCGAGATGGACTAGAGCCAGTGCCTGTTCGTGGGGGCGAGGTTCTCTCGATCGACCAACTTCTTGGTACCGAACTTTCGAAGCGTGGCTTTGCAATTGCCAACTCAGGGGGCATGCGCAGGTTTGTAGGTCACACGACCACATCGGATGAAGTTGAACTCGATACGCAGCGGTTCTATCGGGCCGTCGATAAGATCTTGCTCGATGAAGTTTCCGCAATCGATGAACTGCCGCTGGTTGTAGCAGGTCTAACAGAGCAATCCATCGTGTTTCAGTCGGTTAGTCATAATCCGCGACTCGTTGCATCGACAATCAACGTAAACCCTCTGCGGCTTACGCTGCGCGATCTTACGCAGCGCGCATGGGAGGTCATGGAGCCCTTTGTACGTCAAAAGTCCAACGCCCTTCTCGAGGCATACGTCGACGCAGCAGCACACAATGGCGGTATCGAAGGGGTGTTCACTATTGCCCATGCTGCAACCGAAGGACGGATACAAACGTTGTTCGTCGAGGACAATCGGCAGGTACCGGGAAAAATCGACGAAGACACGGGGAATGTGGTCTTCGACGACCTCGCACAGCCGGACATCAATGATGTGCTCGATGATATAGCTCGAATCGTTCTCAAGAAGGGTGGAACCGTTATCGTCCTGCCAACCAAGTTCATGCCAACATCAACAGGTGCCGCTGCGATTCTGCGATACTGAGCGGTGGGAAGTAGCAAAACTCGCTAGATTCGGAGATGCGATACCTACTCGTACTCCTCGTCTCAGCACACTGCCTGATTGCGCAACGTACTGTCGGGCTCATCAGCAGCGACCCTTCTGCATGCTTCGACGGTTATACACTCTTTGCGCCGGTAAATCAGCGGGCAACTACGTATCTCATCGATAACGATGGGCAAGTCGTCAATACGTGGAACAGTAACATCCCCCCCGGTCAGGCCGTCATGCTGCTTGATGATGGCTCACTCTTGCGCACGGGCTCTGCAAATGTTCAAGCGATGGGAGGGGGCGGGGCAGGCGGTATCGTAGAGCGCATTTCATGGGACGGCACAACGCTTTGGCGTTACGAGCACTATGGGACTTCATACCGCTCGCATCATGATGTCGAGATCATGCCAAATGGAAACGTCCTGCTTCTTGTATGGGAGAGCCATACGCTGGAAGAGGCGTTTGCTGCTGGACGCCTTCCGTCACGGCTTGTCGAGAACGCATTGTGGTCGGAGCGCGTGATAGAAGTTCAGCCAACAGGACCAACGAGCGGAACCGTTGTCTGGTCGTGGAATTCATGGGATCATCTTATCCAGGATGTCGACCCCAACAAACCGAACTTCGGCGTTGTTAACCAGAATCCTGATCGTATCGATATCAATGCGGGCGGTAATCGCAGCGACTGGCTTCATGCAAACTCCGTGCGCTATAACCCTTTGCGTGATGAAGTTATGATCAGCATTCACCACCTGAACGAGATTTGGATCGTTTCTCGTAAGTCCGGCAAACTAGTATACCGATGGGGTAACCCTCAGATCTATAAGGCAGGGAGCGCTGCCCAGCAGCGTCTATGGGGACAGCACGACGCACGTTGGGTACCGGGCGACTGGAATCGGGTGAGCATCTTTAACAACGGCAATGGACGAACTGGAGGAAATGCATCGAGTGTTGACTTGATCGAGCTACCGGTCAATGCAGACGGCGTCTACCGAAGAACAGGCACCGCAGCCTACGAGCCCGCGCAGTCTACTATGCTCTATCCTGAGTCTCTTTCGAACAGGTTTTTTGGTCAAAACATCAGTGGTGCCACCATCCTGCCGAATGGTAATGTGCTTTCCTGCGTGGGGCCATCCGGCATGTTCATCGAATCAACACCCGACAAACGTGAGGTGTGGCGATACGTAAATCCGGTAGGTCAGAACGGAACCATCATACCCCAAGGCAGCACACCTCGTAACAACATGGTCTTCAAAATCTATCGCTATCCGAAGGACGCGCCCGCGTTTGAAGGCAAACGCTTAAGCCGGCGTGGACGCATAGAAGATGGGCCGTTGAGTGTTCTGGAGAGCGCGAATGAGCGAGACGCAGACATCAAGCTCATGTATGGTAGTGATCACGCCTGTGTTACGATAACTAACCCAGGATCCTATCGGCTCGTAGCCTACGACATCCTTGGTAGAGAGCTCGGAGTCATCTATGATGGTTGGTATGAGGCCGGCGTATACACCATTTCCGTTCCACGGTACAGCGCATTTGTCGTGCGTCAGTAAACGAAGTACCCCGCGTTGATGTCACACTTGGGGCCTTTGTCAGCACTATGGAGGAGAGATTCTTCATTTGTTCAGAGGTGTTCATGACAACCACATCAGACATTACATTCGATTACTACATCGAGCAACTAGAGCAGTTGCGCAGTCAAGAGCTAGCATGGCTCGAAGAAGAAGTCCAGTTGGAATCACTCGTGCATGACGCCAGGGTTCATGGCACAATTGACGATCAGCGCGAGCTGCGCCAACGATTGCACGATTTGCGTATCGCGCGGGAGGCCCATGTTCGGTATCAAGTGGACCTGTTGCGCAGCAACCTAGAATTGTAACGAATCCTGGCCTGACGTATTCTTGCGCGATGAAGACGCCCTTTCGTGCACTCATTGTGCTCATAATTGCCGTTTCAATAACCGCATGCGCTGACCTTATCGATGGTCCGTTTCATGGCCGCGACCATGATGATGACGACTCGACCGAAATCGACACCACAGACTATACCGGTGGAGGAGATACGACCAAGATCGATTCGACTGTATGCTTCTCCCGCGACGTCTTGCCGATCCTGATCTCCAATTGTGCGATGTCTGGATGTCATAACGAATCATCACATGAGGACGGAGTCGTGCTAACAACGTATGCGTATGTCATACGGAACGTCACCCCTGGTAGCCTGAGCAGATCCGAGTTGTATGGGGTTATCACAGAAACCGATCCAGACAAGGTCATGCCTCCTCCTCCGGGTAAACTCACCACCGAGCAGATCAACACGATCGCACGATGGATCAAGGAAGGGGCTACGAACCGCGACTGCTCCAACGAGACCGCTTGCGACACATCGAACGTAACCTACACAGCCACGATAGCGCCATTGCTCACAACGTGGTGCGTGGGCTGTCACGGTGCAACTGACCCAAGTGCGGGAATCGATCTTACGAACCGCTCGGTGGTCGAAGCACAGGCCCGTTCAGGTGCATTGGTAGGCACCGTCACGCACACGGCAGGCTTTGCCAAGATGCCACCATCCGGACCGAAACTGGACGATTGCTCGATCCAGAAGGTCAAGGCATGGGTGGCCGGTGGCTTGAAATAGTCCGTATTCGGTCCTAAGCCTAACGTTTCCATGAACTTGTGTTCATCGAACAATGAACGCCCGGGTTTGGCGTCCTTTGGCCCATGGTCGTATATTTAGCGCGTCGACCAATGTTTCGTGGTGTATCTCGTGGGTGAACTTGAATGCGGTGTTGGACGTGTCTCAGTATAGTTCTGCTGATTTCTTCATGCTTGGTCGTAGACCATGCATCAGCAAAGCCGCATGGACTGTCCTCCACACGTGATTCTGCGCGTACGAAACCTGTCTTTCCCGATGAGTTCAGTGAGCTGGACGAATACGATGAAGAGTCCGACAAGCTAGATCCTTCCGTCGCTCGCCGAATGGAACAGGCGCGCCAGCGATATCTGCAGGCTCTCTCGCACATCGAGAACTCTGATACGACTCGGGCTGCAGAGGATTTCGAGGGGGCGATTGCCATCCTCAATGAGCTTGCATCCTTCCCGGATGTCGAATCCAATTCTGACTTTACCGACCTGGTACAAAGCGTTATCGAGGACTACGAAACGTACGTCCGCAGCATTGACAACCTGAACCAGAATTCCTCGATTTTCATTCTTCGCGATCGATTGTTCGAGGCCGTAGATGCTCGGCAGACTACGCTTGAAACGATCTCGGTGCCCAAGCCCCTTGCCCCGCCGGACTTGCCCGAGACAACGATTCCATTGACCTACAACGAGCACGTTGATGCAAACATTTCGTTCATGGCCTATGGCCGCGGTCGGCGGTTCATGAAGACATGGATCGAGCGTACTGGACGTTGGTTTGGACTCTTGCGACGTATTGCCAAAGAAGAGAAGATGCCCGAGGAGATCGTCCACCTGGCGATGATGGAGTCGGCATTGAATCCGAATGCATTCTCCCGCGCGAAGGCCGTTGGCATGTGGCAGTTCATGAAGCCTACGGGCGAAGAGTACAACCTCAGAGCCGGCTATTGGCTCGACGAACGTCGCGACCCAGAGAAGGCCACTCGAGCCGCCATGCGGTTTCTGCGGGATCTATACAATGACCTAGGCGACTGGCACCTTGCACTTGCAGCCTACAACTGTGGTGGAGGGGGCGTGCGTAGAGCAATTCGGAAATCAGGTCTCGAGAAGCCAACCTTCTGGCAAATCCGCGAACATCTGCCAAAGGAAACCCGCGACTACGTGCCGCTGTATATCGCTACAACGATCATCACGATGAAGCGCGATAAGTACGGATTTCCCGATGATTCCATCAGCCTTCTTCCGCCATACGAATACGAGACGGTCAAGATCGACGAGCCCGTGAACTTCTCCACGCTTGCCATGTGTGGGGCAATGTCGATTGATTCTCTGCGTAAGCTCAATCCAGAGCTGGTTCGAGACTGCACGCCCCCTACCGGTGGCTATCAGTTGAAGGTTTATCCTGGAATGGGCAACGACTTCATCAAGCGATATGCTGCCCTGAGCGACGACGAAAAGCAGGTCTTCATCAAGCACTCAGTGGTGCGTGGCGAGACGCTCGCAAGCATAGCCGCAATGTATGGGGCCACCGCTGGAGAGCTCGCAGAAATCAACGGGCTTAGTGGATATCGCGCTCGTTTAAAGGGAGGGATGGCTCTCCGTGTACCAGTTCGCGGCGGTCAAGAGAACGCATCGGCAGTTGCTTCGGCGGCGACACAACCTAGTGCACAGTCTTCTACCAGCGTCGAAGCGTCCGAACAATCAAACTCGCAATCAACACAGGAAAAGAAGTCAACGCCAAGTGCAAATCCTTCGGCAGTAGCAGGACATGACGCTCCAACCGGCCCGACTGGTCGTAAGGAAAAGGTAGCTGCTATTCACGTTGTTGCCAAAGGCGACAATCTTTCGTCGATCTCGAACAAGTACAACATTCGCTTGATGGATCTCCGCAACTGGAACAACATTGCCTATGACCGGGATGCGCTCCGTATCGGAGACACACTCGTCGTGGGCACCCCTTCCGGCGTGCGCAAGAGCCAGGATCCTGAGATAGAACGATTGCCCGTTGTGCAAACAAAGCAGCACAAGGTGCTCAGGGGCGAGACTCTAGCAAGCATAGCGCGGACATACGGAACCTCCGTCGAACGCATTGCGAAGCTGAATGGGCTTTCGGCAATCCGACCAAAAATCAAGGCTGGCCAACGACTCAAAGTTGAAGTCCGAGTTGCCCAACCAGCAGTGCAGCGGCAGCAAGTCGTACAAAGACCCAAGAAGTATAAGGTTCGCAAGGGCGACACACTAGCAGAGATCGCCGATAGGTTCAACACAACGGTCGCAACGCTGAAGAAGAAGAATCCTTCGCTAAAGCGTTCCTCTGGCCTTCGTGCCGGACAGGTCGTTACCATCGATTAACGGACGTATGCAAAGCATTCTGCCCGTATCTTTGCCGCAATGCATGCGATCATTCCAGTAGCTGGCATCGGTACCAGGCTTCGTCCGTTTACTCATTCCCTTCCAAAGGTGTTGGTGAATGTTGCGGGCAAGCCGATCCTTGGACATATCCTTGACTCACTTGTTGAGCAAGGCATCACCAGCACCACGATCATCACTGGATACAAGGGCGAGCTTGTAGAGGAATACGTCAACAACAACTACAAGCTTGATGCAACGTTTGTTCAGCAAGACGAGATGCTCGGCCTAGGCCATGCAATCTGGACAGCGCGCGAGTCTCTTGCCGATGAACCTGTACTCATCATTCTTGGCGACACTGTCTTTGATGTTGACCTAGCTACGCTGAAGTCGCGTCAGTTCTCATCGCTCGGTGTTAAACATGTTGACGATCCACGTCGGTTCGGTGTTGTTATCGAGGAAGGGGGCTTTGTGTCCCGCCTCGTTGAAAAGCCAGAATCACTCGTTTCTACGATGGCTATCGTTGGCTTGTACTACATCCACGAGCCCCGTAAACTGCGCACAGCTCTTGATACACTGATCCAGCAGAATATCCGCACCAAGGGTGAGTATCAACTCACAGACGCACTGCAGCTCATGGTAGATGCAGGGGTGAAGTTCACAACGTTCACAGTAGACGGATGGTACGACTGTGGCAAGCCGGAAACACTGCTCCTGACCAATCGCTTTCTGCTTACCAAGCGCAGTGCCCAGCCCCCTGCCCCAGAAGGATGTGTCTTTGTACCACCGGTCCACGTAGACCCAACGGCGATCGTCGAACACTCCGTCATTGGTCCGTATGCGTCGATCTCAAAGGGGGCAGTTGTTCGCAATAGTATCATTCGTGATAGTATCATCAGTGACAATGCATCGGCCATCGACATTGCACTAGACCAGTCGATCATTGGCGAGAACGCTGAAATCACAGGAAGATTTTCCACCATTAATATTGGCGATGCCTCCATCGTGAGGTTATCTCAGTAGCACATGAAGTACATCTTTACCTCCGAGTCCGTTTCAGAAGGACACCCAGACAAAGTTTGCGATCAAGTATCAGATGCGGTGCTTGACGAAGTTCTAGCCAACGACCCCACCGGTCGTGTTGCCTGTGAGTGCTTTGCAACAACAGGCATGATCGTCGTTGGTGGCGAGATCACAACAACGCACTACATCGACCTGCCAGAGCTTGTTCGTGGCGTTATTCGCGACATCGGTTACGATCGTGGTGAATATCGTTTTGAAGCAGACTCTTGCTCTGTCATCAACGTGATCAACCGTCAGTCGCCCGACATCGCTCAGGGCGTTGACACCGGCGGCGCTGGTGACCAAGGTATGATGTTTGGTTATGCAAACACGGAAACAGCCGAATACATGCCAGCTGCGATCCATTTCTCGCATCAACTCGTCAAGCGCCTGGCAGACATCCGCAAGAACAACCCCAAGCTGATGCCATATCTGCGTCCAGACGCAAAGGCTCAGGTATCGGTGGTCTACGGTGATAACGGCGAAGTTGTAAGCGTTGATACGGTCGTTGTCTCAACACAGCACGACCCGATGGACAATGCCCAGTCACGCATCAAAGAAGACGTAATCGAGAATGTTGTCAAGGCAGTCATTCCCGAGCATCTGATCGACAGTGATACAACCTTCCACGTCAACCCGACGGGTAAGTTCGAGATTGGCGGACCTCACGGTGATACGGGGCTTACGGGCCGCAAGATCATTGTTGACACATACGGGGGCAAGGCTCCACACGGTGGTGGCGCTTTCTCGGGCAAGGATCCAACAAAGGTTGACCGCTCAGCAGCATATGCCGCGCGCCATTTGGCCAAGAACATCGTTGCTGCAGGCATCGCTCGCGAATGCACAATTCAGCTTGCATACGCCATCGGTGTGGCCCAGCCAGTGTCGATCAACGCCGATCTCCATGGCACCTCACAGGTAAACCCACGCGAGCTTGAGGCCTTTATTATGAGCAACATCGACCTTACGCCGGCTGGCATCATCACCCGCCTAAACCTGCGTAGACCGATCTATCGTGCCTCTGCCGCCTACGGACATTTTGGACGCCACGAGTTCCCGTGGGAACATCTGGACCTGCGTGAGATGTTTGCTTCCAAGTTCGCCTAATTACCATCATATTCAACAAGACAATGGCAACAACTACAACGAAGAAGACGGCCACAAACGGCGTCGCAAAGAACGGTGTCGCCAAGAATGGCACAGCCAAGAATGGTGTTCACACGTCAAACAAACTCATGAAGTTACCGGCACGGGTAGCCAAAGGCGATATCGGCTACAAGCCTAACGCGTTTGCCGTTGCCGACATGAGTCTTGCCCCGTGGGGTCGCAAGGAGATCATGCTAGCCGAGGCAGAAATGCCGGGCTTAATGGCTCTGCGTGATGAATACAAGGGCAAGAAGCCACTTCAAGGGGCTCGCATTGCTGGCTGCCTTCACATGACAATTCAGACTGCTGTCCTGATCGAGACACTTGTGGATCTCGGAGCAGATGTGCAATGGTCGAGCTGTAACATCTTCTCAACGCAGGATCACTCAGCAGCGGCAATCGCCAAGGCGGGTGTTCCGGTCTTTGCCTGGAAGGGCATGAACGAAGAGGAGTTTGACTGGTGCATCGAGCAGACTCTGTTCTTCGGCAAGAGCCGTCAGCCCCTTAACATGATCCTTGACGACGGTGGAGATCTTACGAACATGGTACTAGACAAGTACCCTGAGCTCGTAGGCGGCATCCGTGGTCTTTCGGAAGAGACAACGACCGGCGTTCTGCGCTTGTACGAGCGTATCAAAGCGGGCACACTCCCGATCCCAGCCATCAACGTAAACGACTCGGTCACGAAGAGCAAGTTCGATAATAAGTATGGCTGCAAGGAATCTCTTGTAGACGCCATTCGTCGCGCAACGGACATCATGCTTGCAGGTAAGGTTGCCGTTGTAGCTGGCTATGGCGACGTAGGTAAGGGCTCTGCGGCATCGCTTGCTGGTGCTGGCGTTCGTGTAATCGTTACAGAGATCGATCCAATTTGCGCCCTACAGGCCGCAATGGATGGATTTGAAGTCAAGAAGATGATCGATGCGGTCAAGGAAGCAGACATCGTCGTTACCGCAACGGGTAACTGCGACATCATCTCGGAAAAGCACTTCAAGGCAATGAAGGACAAGGCTATAGTCTGCAATATCGGCCACTTCGATAATGAGATCGACATGGCATGGCTGAACAAGAATCATGGCAAGAGCAAGGTCGAGATCAAGCCACAGGTAGACATGTACACGATCGGCAAGAACAACATCATTGTACTTGCCGAAGGACGCCTCGTCAATCTGGGCTGCGCGATGGGCCACCCATCATTCGTGATGTCGAACTCCTTCACGAACCAAACGCTCGCACAGATCGAACTTTGGAAGAATGCCGACAAGTATGAGAACAAGGTCTATGTTCTGCCGAAGAAGCTTGATGAGAAGGTTGCACGCCTTCACCTCAAGAAGATCGGTGTTCAGCTTGAAGTGCTCAATGACAAGCAGGCCAAATACATTGGCGTTGAAGTCAAGGGGCCATACAAGCCTGAGTACTACCGCTACTAAGATCTTTACAACACGACGGAAACAAGAAAGGCCCTGCTAACGCAGGGCCTTTTTCATTACGTAGTCATTCAGCCAGAATTGCTTGTAGGGAATATCCACTGTCTCCGCTACTTCATATCCTTGTTTACGATAGAAGTCCTGGGCTGTATTGAAACGGTTCACGTTCAGCTCTAGCTCGAGCACACCCTGCTGGGATAGTTCATCCTCTACAAACCGCAGAATCGCTCCACCTACCCCATGATGCTGGGTGCTTGGCCGAACATAGAGGCGATGCAGCTTGTACCGCGTTCCATCCTGTCCGTCTTTGGGTGCGTAATAGGCAAATCCCTGAGCGAGACCGTCTACAAGTGCAAGTATGTACGTACCCTCATGCAGCCTGATCTGACGCTCGATTGCAGGCACACTGAGAAGATCCTCGAACATGACCTCGATCTGTTCCTGCGAAATGATCGGCCTGTACGTAGGCTCCCAGGTATCCCCCGCTACGTCGTAGATCGCCTGGACATCGCCGAGATCTGCTCTTCGAACCACCAATTCCATCTATTTCCTACTGGTTTTACCCTATCGGGAACTATCTACAGCTCTTGTGCATTTCCACATTCAATGGTCGGGGAATCCTTCGGGATCCCCTTCATTCCGACCCCGCATGAGTGCAGACATGCGGGGTCTTCTTGTATTTAGATGTCCAAGTTCCGTACGTATTGAGCGTTGCGCTCGATAAACTCGCGACGCGGCTCTACGGCCTCGCCCATGAGCGTCTCAAAGACGTGCATTGCTTCGGCCGCATTCTCGATGCTCACGCGAAGCAGCGTGCGCGTCTCAGGGTTCATGGTCGTTGCCCAGAGCTGTTCCGGGTTCATTTCGCCAAGACCCTTAAATCGGCTGATCACGATCCCGTCTGCTGTAGCCCCTTCCTCGACTGGTCCATCTGCATCCTCTACTGGCGCTCCCTTTTCTGTTGCCTTAGCCGCTTTGCGGTCTGCCTTTTCCTTGCGGATGCGGCCTATGATCTCATCACGCTCGGCATCATTGTAGGCATAGTGCTCCTGCTTACCCTTCTTAAGCTTATAGAGAGGGGGCTGAGCGATGTAGAGGCGTCCGTCGTTGATAAGCTGCGGCATATGCTTCCAGAACAACGTCAGAAGCAACGTGCGGATGTGTGAGCCGTCCACGTCGGCATCAGCCATCAGGATGATCTTTCCGTAGCGCGCGCGTGCAACATCAAAGTCATCACCGAACCCTGCACCGATGGCAGTAAAGATCGTGCGGACTTCTTCATTCTCAAGCACCTTCGTGAGACGTGCTTTGTGCACGTTCAGGATCTTACCCTTCAGTGGTAGGATTGCCTGGAAACGTCTGTCGCGTCCCTGCTTGGCAGAACCACCGGCCGAATCACCCTCAACGAGGAAGATCTCGGTGTCTTCTGGCGTGCGAAGCTGACAATCAGCAAGCTTGCCCGGAAGCGAACCGCTTTCGAGCGCCCCTTTACGTCGGATCAGGTCCTTTGCTTTACGCGCCGCAGCACGGGCTTCGGCTGATTGTGTTGCCTTTTCGATAATCGTCTTTGCAGCGCTTGGCGTTGCATCGAGATATTTGCTCAGTTCTTCGTTGACGATCGAGCGGACAATACCTTCGGTCTCGCCGTTACCAAGCTTTGTCTTTGTCTGACCCTCGAACTGTGGCTCGGCAATCTTAACGGCAACGATGGCCGTAAGACCTTCACGGAAGTCTTCACCCGTTAGGTTGATGTCCTTCTTGGTCATGTTATTGGCCGACGCATACGCATTGAGCGTACGCGTAAGGGCGCTGCGGAAGCCAGATACGTGCGTGCCCCCTTCGACCGTGTTGATGTTGTTTACATACGAGAGCAGTGTCTCGCTGTACCCGCTGTTGTATTCGAAGCAGATTTCAACCACTGTTTCAATGCCCGACTCATTGGTATACGTGCCAGACATCAGGATTGGCTTTGTGATGACCGTTGCATTAGCATCGAGGTGGCGCGCGAAGTCTACCAGACCGCCGCGGTATGCAAAGACGTCTTTCTGACCATCACGCTCATCCTGCAGCGTAATCGTGACGTCCGGATTCAAGAATGCCAGCTCCCGCAAACGCTCAGAGACCTTTTCGTAGCGAAACTCAACAGTGCGGAAGATGGTGGCATCAGGCCAAAAGCGAACGCTAGTTCCTGTACGCGATGAAGTACCAATTTCCTGCACCGGCCCTTGTGGAGCGCCGATCTTGTACTTCTGCTCATACATCTTGCCTTCCCGCTCAACCGTTACCGTGAGATCGGTTGATAGCGCGTTCACGCAGCTCACGCCCACGCCGTGAAGACCGCCAGAGACCTTGTACGTGTTCTTGTCGAACTTACCGCCGGCGTGAAGGGTACACATGACAACTTCGAGCGTCGAGATCTTCTTCACCGGGTGTGGTCCAACCGGAATACCGCGGCCATCATCCTGTACCGAGCACGACCCATCAGAATGTAGGGTGATCGTGATGTTCTTACAGTGTCCGGCAAGGGCTTCGTCGATTGAGTTGTCGACAACTTCCTGGATAAGGTGGTGCAGACCACGTTCGCCAACGTCGCCGATGTACATGGCCGGACGCTTGCGGACGGCTTCGAGTCCTTCGAGGACCTTGATACTATCCTCGGTGTATCCTGGTTGTTGCAATTGTTCTGACATAATATTCTCCTAAAGACAACTCTACCGAATGATGATCTCTCGAACGAAATCTTCACCGGCACGTAGATTGAGTGATAATCGTAATTCTTCACGGCGAAGTGTAAGCTCACTGCGCCAAGGGGCCTCTGGAACATGAATCCGTAGAACCCCGTTTTCAAACGACTTGATTTCTGTGCGGGCTGCAAGCCCCTTACCAACAACATCTTCCCAATAGGCTGGCAGACGTGCTTTCAGTAGTTCGCCCTCAAGATGACGACTCTTGATGAAACTGCGGAGAATGTCGCGCAACTCGTGCATTATGCCGCCTCACGGGTAGAATGGACCGTAGCATCCTCACGGGTAACCCGACCTGCATCAACACCGAACATTGCCACGTGAATCGGCGTTGTACGGTCGATGCTATTTTTCGTAATCAGGTCAAACACCTCTGCACCGTTGGTTGTTGTTACGAAGCACTGCATTCCCATGCGAATGATTGCCTCCAAAACGCGCATGCTGCGTTCACTGTCGAGTTCGCTAAAGACATCATCCAGCAAAACGATTGGCCGTTCATTGCAACGCTCGTGCAGGAGTTCGCATTCAGCGATCTTGAGTGCAATGAGCAGCGACTTATGCTGTCCCTGCGATGCTGTCTCCCGAACAAGTCCGCCATTAATTCGGAACTGTATCTCGTCCTTCTGCGGTCCGAACATCGTGGTCTCGCGTGCGATCTCACGTGATCGCAGAGTTTGCGCTAAGTCTGCATAGCGTTGACCAACAACATAAGCTGTGCATTCCACATCTGATGTGAGGCTGATTCCATCTGGCTCATACAGTACATCAATCTTTTCGCGTTCATCGCTGATCGTAGCATAGATAGCCTCGATGCGCGGCGTGAACTCACGAACAAAGACAGCACGCCGCTCAACGATCTCTGCGCTCACGGCAATAAACTGCTCCGTCCAGACATCGAGGTCATGCGAAGAGGCCTGTCCGGCTGCCACCAGCTGCAGCAGAGCATTGCGGTGTTTCAACAGGCGCCGATGCTCAAACAAGAGCTCGGCATAGCGTCTGCTTGACTGAGCCATAACACCGTCGAGAAACGACCTGCGCTCTGCTGGACCTCCAAACGTGATGCTCTTATGATCCGGACTCAATGCAACGATCGGCATCTCACCAATGATGTCACGGGGCGAGCAGGATGTCTGATGTGAGTTCGTGATCTTCTTTCGCACACCATTACGAACCATAACAGAGACCGTGTACGGGACGTCGATATCACGATTTGCGTGAACGGTTGCCGTGCATGATGGTTCTCCGTGATGAATCACAGCTTGGTCTGGAACTGGAACAAAACTCTTTGCAATGGCACAGAAGCTAACAGCTTCTAGCACCGACGTCTTGCCCGATCCGTTAAGGCCCGACAGAACATTAACATCTGGGGCACACTGCAATTCCGTAGTCGTATGGTTACGGATGTGCTCCAGAACAACGGATCGTATGATCACCGTACAAGCCCCTTACTTAAATCTTCACTGGCATGACGAGCATGAGCAGCGAATCGTCTCCGGCGGCCGGTGTAATGAGCACCGCACGAATAGGCGACGAAAAGGTCATTTTAACATTGAGGTCGGGATCATCTTCAGCAGTGATGTTCTTAATGGCTTCCTCGAGGAATCGGTAGTTGAAACCAACCTCGAAAGAGCCACTTGTGAACTCACAAGGGATGTTCTCCGTGCCCTTGCCGCCTGAATCTTCATCTTCTGAGTGCACCGACATCGACGATGGTTCAATGCGGAATCGCACGTGCTTCGTATTTGTGTTTGCAAACAGCGAAACGCGCTTGATGGCGCTAAGTACCTCGCGCTGATTTACGATGAGCGTTTTGTCGTTGTCCGATGGGATAACGTTTTGATACGGCGGATACTTTTCATCGATGATACGGGTTGTAATCGTCATCGAACCAACACTGAAGCGGGCGTGCGTACGAGAGATCGCCATTTCCACGTTGTTGTCGAGCTTGCGCAGCAGATCCACCGCTCGCGAAGGGACGATCGCCTCGAGATCTGTTGGAAAGGCAGCCCCGTCATCGGCCTTGACCACCACGCGTGAGAGGCGGAACCCGTCTGTTGCCACCGCTGTGACGCTCTCACCATGAAACTGGAAGAAAACGCCCGTCATGCTCGGACGGTACTCTTCTGTTGACACCGCAAACACGGTCTTGTTTGCCATGCGAACCATGTCCTCTTTGCGGAGCTGGGCAACCTGTGCCTCGGGAAATGGAGGTATCGATGGAAACTCATCGGCATCGAGTGCCTTCATTTCATAGGAACCCGTCGGTGTTCGTATGGTAATGACCTGTGTCTTGTTGTTACCGTCAACTTCGATCGACCCGGAGGATCCCAATTCTTTGACGAGATCATTGAACTGGCGTGCCGGTATGAGCAGTGTGCCGTCCTTTTCTCCGACCACGGTGATCGCAAGCGATATCGTGATCTCTTGATCGGTTGCCGTAAACGTTAGCTGGCTACCTTCCAATTCTGCATGGAGGTGCTCAAGCACAGGAATCGTGCTCTTCGCTGGAATGGCAGGGAGCACTTTTTGCAATGCTTTTTGAAGATCGGGTAGCGCTACTGTGAACTTCATGGGTCTTCCGAAAGAAATCACGCCATGCGGCGCGAAAATGCTAGTTTTGAAGGGCGAATCTACGAACCACTTCTAGAGTCTACAACCATTCGAATGCAAAGAATATTAACACCTTACGGCTACGACAACGCATTTCTCATGTTGGGTGTGGCCCTTGCCATCGCCTCGCTTGGATTTGCCCCCTTCGACCCTGTCTGGAAGATCATCCATTGGGTACTCGGAGCCGGTTTGTTTTTCTTTACGATGTGGTTCTTCCGAGATGCTGAACGCCCTATGAACCCTGAAGCCGTCGGTAACGATGCCATGATCGTGGCCCCTGCCGATGGGCAGGTTGTGAACGTTACCCCACTGGACCACAGCCCGGAGCTCGGCTGTGCAGCCGTCCAGATCAGCATTTTTCTCTCGCCGGTGAATCTGCACGTCAACCGCTATCCCGCATCGGGCGTTATCCGCAACGTGACATATTTCCCTGGCAAGTACCTGATGGCCTTCAACCCGAAGTCAAGCCAGGAGAACGAGCGATCACAGTTTGTGATGGAGACCGAGCACGGACTTATCAGCTACCAGCAGATCACAGGATTCTTGGCAAGACGAATCGTGTACGACACCAAGGAAGGCGATGTCGTGCGCGCCGGAGACCGGTTTGGCATGATGAAGTTTGGCTCACGCATGGATGTTGTTGTGCCAGCCACTGCGCATGTTCTGGTGCGACCTGGGCAAAAGGTCGTGAGCAATGCATCGATTTTGGCCGACATGAGAGGGCAGGCGTCCTAAGATGCGCGTAACACGGTCTGTCATACCCAATCTCTTTACGGTCGCGAATCTCTTTTGCGGCTTTGCCTCTATCGTTGCCTCTTTCGAGGGCCGGATCGATCAGGCAATTTGGTTGGTTGTCACGGCAGGCATATTCGACATGCTCGATGGCGTCGTTGCCCGCATTACCCACAGCACATCTGAATTTGGTGTAGAGCTAGATTCGCTCTGTGATGCCGTCTCATTTGGCGTGGCTCCCTCGGTGCTGCTCTATGTTACGTTTCCTATGGCGTGGCAGCATCAACAGTGGACGCTCGTAGTGGCTGCCCTGCCGGCTATTGCCGGCGTACTCCGATTGGCACGGTTCAACGTTCAGCTAACGAGTATGGAAGACAAGCTGTATTTCCGCGGCATGCCGATTCCTGCCGGCGCACTTACGATCCTTGCCTACATACATGACTGGCATATCGAGGTGCCGGGTGCATTTCAGCCATTGGCCCTAACAATCGTTACGCTCGTTGTATCGCTGGCAATGGTAAGCACGGTCAAGTACGACAACCTCCCGCGTCCGTCGGCCCGTTCGTTCCGTCAGCGACCAGTGATATTCACCATGTTCATCGTCGGCATTATTGCCTGCATCGCCACCTCACTGAAGGCAATGTTCCCATTCATGGCGCTATACCTCGCCGGTGGTGCCATCAGGCATGCGTTTCTGTTTCTGCGTGACCGCAACGATGATGATGACTCAGTCGAAGAATCCGATCCAGATCCACTTTCCATGTAGACTATGAAAACCTACACTGCACATATCGCTGTTACACTCCGTCGCGCCATCCTTGATGTCCAGGGCAAGGCTGTTGAGCATGCGCTGCATTCGCTGCACATGCCGGGGCTTACAAACGTGCGCATCGGCAAGCACATCGAACTCCACGTTCAAGCGTCAGATCAGGAATCTGCGTCGGCCATGATCCGGGAGGCTTGCGATAAGCTCCTGACGAATCCAGTGATGGAAGATTACACCTTTACCCTGCACGAAGGGGAAGCGGCATGAACATCGGTGTTGTAACGTTCCCGGGCTCCAATTGTGATGCCGATGCCCGATATGCCTCTGAGATAACCGGCAATACCGTGCATGCGCTATGGCACAAAGACACCAGTCTTCCAGCCTCTCTCGATGTGATCATCCTGCCAGGGGGCTTTTCCTACGGGGATTACCTTCGCACCGGAGCCATCGCACGGTTCTCTCCGATCATGGAAGAGGTCATTCGATTTGCTAATGGAGGTGGATACGTCTTCGGTATCTGCAATGGGTTCCAGATTCTCTGCGAATCGGGTCTGCTCCCAGGTGCATTGATCCGGAACGAGAACCTCTCGTTTGTCTGCAAGGATGTACATCTGCGCATCGAGCGTCATGACAGCCCCTTTACCAATGCCGCTGCCACAGGTGATGTTATTCGCATACCGATTGCACACGGTGAAGGCCGTTTCACAGCTCCAGCCGACATGCTGGCTGCGATTGAAGACAACGGACAGGTTCTCTATCGGTACTGCAATGCAGAGGGTGCTATTACGGCTGAGGCCAATCCCAACGGCAGCCTGAACAACATTGCCGGCATTGTCAATGCGGCTGGAAATGTCATGGGATTGATGCCGCATCCTGAGCGGGCATGCGAGCCATTATTGGGCTCTGCTGACGGATTGCATGTATTTCACAGTCTTGCGCGTCAATGCAACGCTATGGTGGCGTAATTTGCGCCATCGATCAATGAAACACTACGGAGTACGACCACTATGAAACCAGGTCTACCAGAGATCCTCCTTATTATCCTTGTCATCGTACTGCTGTTTGGCGGACGTAAGATTCCTGAGCTCATGAAGGGGCTTGGTTCTGGCATCCGTGAATTCAAGAAGGCATCGAACGGGACGGAAGAAGAGGAACCAAAGAAGTCCACACCAACGACAACGTCGGAACCGAAGAACTAATACCAGACGATCATGTTCGACGTAGGTGGTTTTGAACTTGTCGTCATCATTCTGGCGATCATTCTTCTGTTCGGTCCAAAGAGCATACCCAAGTTCATGCAACAAGTTGGACGGGGTGTTCGGCAGTTCCGCAAAGCACAAGAGGATTTGACGCAGCAGATACGCGACATCTCAGCTGATGCGGCCATCCAGGATGCGCTCTCAGTTGACACCCCCCCGCGTCCGATGGTGCGACCCGTAACAGACGGCGTTTCGCGCGAGCGTGCGATTGCAACAGCGGAAGCAGCTCCTTCCGCAGGCGAAGGCGGAGCACCGTCTCAGGTGCCTGCCCCCTCGAATCCTGACGCTTCTCAGGAAACGACATCTAACGATACAACAACACCAACGAATCCATGAGTTACACAGAAGACCGTAGCACAATCATTGCAGGCGGATCCACGGTTCGTTCAACGGTTGAGACATTTCTCACCTCGATCGAGGAACAATCCTCGCTCCATGCGTTTCTGCATGTAAACACCGATGGTGTGCGGTGCGATTCCGACGCCTCGGACGAGCGTTTCGCTGCCGGGCTGGCGCGTCCACTCGAGGGGCTTGTGGTTGCTGTCAAGGACAACATTAGCGTTACCGGACAGCCGCTAACGTGTGCTTCACGTATGCTTGAAGGATTCGGTCCACTCTACAATGCAACGGTTATCGAGCGTCTGATGGATGCCGGTGCCTTAGTCATCGGCAAGACAAACATGGATGAGTTCGCCATGGGTTCGTCGAATGAGACATCAGCCTTTGGCATTGTGCGCAACTCGGTGGATCCTTCGCGCGTGCCGGGCGGTTCATCGGGCGGTTCTGCTGTAGCTGTCTCTGGCGGTATGTGCCACGTATCGCTTGGTTCCGACACCGGCGGTTCGATACGTCAACCAGCAGCATTCACAGGCACCTACGGTCTCAAGCCCACGTATGGCCGCATCTCACGCTATGGCTTGGTAGCATTCGCCTCGTCTCTTGACCAGATTGGCATCTTCAGTCGCACGCTGCCCGATATGCAGGCTACATTCGACATCATCGCTGGGTATGACCAGATGGACGCAACATCTGTGAAGAATGTAAGCCCCCTGCCAAGCGTATCAGCAGACCAACTGCGGATAGCGGCACTTCCCGTTGCGGAGCTCAAGGGCTGTGATCCTGATATCATTGCTGCCTATGCAGGCTACCTCGATGCTCTCCGGGCCACGGGTGCAGTTGTTGAGGAAGTGTCTCTGCCCTACAGCGAGCTCTGGATTCCGACGTACTTCATTCTTGCAACAGCCGAAGCATCGAGTAATCTTGCGCGCTTCGACGGAGTGCGCTACGGATTGCGCGCAGAAGCCGAGGATGGCGACATCACCACGGCCAGCAGATCTGATGGCTTTGGGCCTGAAGTTCAACGTCGTATCATGCTGGGCACTTTTGTGCTCTCGGCAGGATATGGTGAAGCATACTACACTAAGGCCCAACAGGCCCGACGTTTGATCAGCGATGCCTATGCAAAGATCTTTGAATCATACCATGCCTTTGCATTACCTACAACTCCAACCACGGCGTTTGGCATCGGCGACGTTAAAGACCCCGTACAAATGTGGTTAAGTGACTACTTCACGGTATCAGCAAACATTGCCGGGATTCCTGCCTTAAGTGTTCCATTCGGAACTGATAGCAAGGGGCTACCAATCGGTATGCAGCTTCAGGGGCCAATGTTCGGAGATGAGAGAATCATGGATATAGCCGCTACGCTGGCTTCCAGGTAGCCGGCCTTCCCGTTACCGTTATCGGTACCTGAATTCTGTCCGAGATACTCATCTTGACAGGACACGTGGTTACCGTGTTTTCAACTACGGTCAGGTCCTTGTCTGAAAGCTCAATAGGGATGTGTATGTCAACCACAAGACGCCCTACTCGCCTGATCGGATCTGCAACCATTTCCTTCTGCACGCGCATCGTGGTTCCCGTAACGTCCCATCCGGTACGTTCGGCAAGCAGCCCGATATAGGTCATCATGCAGGTTCCCAGTGCCGTTGCCAAGAGGTCCGTAGGAGAGAAGCTCTCCCCTTTGCCCTGGTTATCGACTGGGGCGTCTGTGATCAGCCCCGTACCCGAAGGGTCATGCGTGGCACTGCATCGCAGCGTCCCATCGTATGTTATTGCAATTTCAACCATGGAATGCGCCTCCTGAATGTTTGAACTTCCGTAAATTCGCGCTCTTGAAATTACAGGACAAAACAACATGAGCGTATTAGTAAATAAAGATTCCAAGATCGTCGTGCAGGGAATTACCGGCGGCGAAGGAACATTTCACACATCGCAGATGCTTGCCTACGGCACCAACGTCGTCGCCGGCGTTACACCAGGCAAGGGTGGCTCGCTATACTCTGGCAAGGGCGATGACATGTTCACACGCCCAGTGCCGGTGTTCAATACGCTTGCAGAAGCCCGCGAAGCAAGCGGTTGCGACGTCTCAATCATCTTCGTACCAGCGCCAATGGCCGCTGATGCAATCCTTGAATCGATCGCCTGCGGCATGGACGTTGTGGTTTGTATCACAGAAGGCATCCCTGTAAAGGACATGATCCCTGTGCAAGCCGCACTCCAGAATTCGTCAACGCGTCTGATCGGTCCAAACTGCCCTGGCATCATCACGCCGGGCGAGTGTAAGATCGGTATCATGCCAGGCTTCATCTTTACCCCAGGTGGCCCGATTGGCCTGGTATCGCGCTCTGGAACACTTACCTACGAAGCCGTTCGACAGCTCTCTGATGTAGGCCTTGGTCAAACAACCTGTATCGGTATTGGCGGCGACCCGATCATTGGTACTCGCTTTATCGATGCGATCAAGCTGTTCAACGAAGACCCTGAAACAAAGGCCATCGTGATGATCGGCGAAATCGGCGGGAACGCGGAAGAAGAGGCCGCAGAGTATATCAAGAAGCACGTCACAAAGCCTGTTGTTGGCTTCATTGCTGGCCAAACCGCACCTCCGGGACGTCGGATGGGTCACGCCGGTGCCATCATTTCAGGGGGCAAGGGCACAGCAGCAGATAAGATGGCCACAATGAAGGCATGCGGCATCCACGTGGTAGAATCACCAGCATCAATTGGTATTACCATGAAGAACGTCCTCGACGCCCACAAGCCAGCAGCAAAGACCAAGAAGAAGTAACACCGACCTCAGGGGCACGATACATCGTGCCCCATTGACGAAAACAGGCACGATACATCGTGCCCCATTGACGAAAACAGGCACGATACATCGTGCCCCAGAATATCAGGAGACCCACCATGGAACGTACACTCTGTATCATCAAGCCGGATGCAGTTCGTCTGAACAACGTTGGCAACATCGTAGCCATGATCCAAGCGGCAGGATTCCGCATTTTGGGCATGAAGCTCACGAAGATCTCACCAGAAGTTGCTGGCGCGTTTTATGAAGTACACAAGGAGCGTCCGTTTTACGGTGAGCTCGTCAACTTCATGTCGAGCGGCGCTATTGTACCGATCGCTCTTGAAAAGGAAAATGCCATCGCTGACTGGCGTGCCCTCATCGGCGCAACAGACCCAGCTGAAGCTGCAGAAGGAACAATTCGCAAGAATTATGCAACAAGCAAGGGCGAGAACGCTGTTCACGGTTCCGACAGTGTTGAAAACGGCCTCCGTGAAGTTGGCTTTTTCTTCTCAGAAAGTGAACTGATCAACAACGCCTAAGGCACGAACTGCTTACGAATAGCGTCTACTATCCTCACGAGGGCGGCCATCCGCCCTCGTGGCGTTTCTTACTGAATTGTGGTAGATTCACGACATGACCTCTATGCATACACTCCGTTTTGTCCTTGCATTCGCTGCGTTAAGCGCTCTCATGGCAACGTATGGCACGGCACAGCAACAGCAGCTATCTGCGCCGCCAGGACGTGAATACAAACTTCAGACACTCTATCGTGCCAGTATTGCTCAGAGCTATGAGTTTGTCGAGCAGACCTCTGTTGAACGCGTTTTCCGAGATTCGTCCAAGACAACCTACTCGCGCACGGCGACCTACTTTGTAACGGTTCGCTGTATCGAAGCTCTTGATGGTATCTCAAAGGTTGTCGTGAATCTGGATTCCCTCCTGTACAAATTCACATCCGAGGGTAAGGAGATCACCTACGATTCACAGAAGGACATCACTCCGAAGAACTTTGCCGATCTGAATAACTATATCGGCCCCTTGAACCGCTCATTTGAGCTCACGTATTCTCCCTATGGAGAGGTTACCAGTATTACTGGAGAACAGATCGACTTTTGGAGAGAGTATCTCGAGCAGAACGCCTCTGATCTCGACACGGTGCTCTACACCATTTGGACGCAATCGCTCTCTCGCGAGAATCTCCTCCATGTTGGAGACTTGCAAAAACGAATAATACCTGGCTTGCGGAAAGCCGTCGACTCAACATGGAAGCATCAGCTGGCATTGCGTATCGACGGGACACAATATTCCGGCACCGTGCGATCACGGCTTGCAGCCTACGAAGGGGGCTTGTACCACATCATTACCCAGGATACGCTGACCGCTTCTCCCGGTCAGGTGGTTCATACCTACAACATCCCAGAATTGGCCAGTGTGGTTTCGGGATCACTAACTACGAACAATACTCTGCTTCTCTCAACAGCCGGCACGATCAATGAGTACACATCGATTGCAAAAGGTACTCTCCAGTTGGTTGCCGGACGCGAACCGTTCACGCAGAATACAACAACAACACTGCAGTGGAAGCTTCTAGGTCAGTACCAATGGTGAGATGGATCAGCACAGATGCCAAAAAAGAAAGTCGATCTCCTCAAAGTTTTCCAGCCAAGTGATGCCGTTGCCTTTATCGCAATCGGCATAGGTCTTGTTATTGCTCTGATTGCACCCGGCGACAATCTCGCTGTGCGGCTCATCGGAATCTGCATCGCGATTCTCGGCGGTGTGGCACTGTTCATGATGGTATCTCCGCGCCTGACAGATCTGCAAATCATAACTCCAATCAGACCCTCTTCCACGCCAGACCTATCGTCGCGAACCACACAGGATTCTGCAAAGAAGTCTCAGACATTCGATCCAGATGCCTACCGTGAGTCGTTTGGCCAAGCAGATTCGGACGAAGTGCCATTCATTGATGAACGGCAAACAAATCTCTTCGAAGAGCAACAGCCATCAACACCTCGTGTGATGTCGCGCTCAGCGCCGACACCACAGACGCAGGTTCCAGCGCATCTGCCACCATTGGGCGTCGATCTTGCATCTGACAGCGAATCAAGCGTGCGTATCGTTGGTGTAAAGAACCTGACGCCAAGCAAGGCCGAGCCCCCTAAGCTGGTGAGTGAAATGCGCCAGGCAGCTCGTGCGTCTCTGATCGACGGGCCTATCACTGAGGAGATACAACTCTCTGAGGATATTGTCATCCGTCCTGCCCGCCCCGTGCAGCAGCAGAGTGAGTCAACATCTGCGACACCTTCTGAACAAGCGCCAGAGAATGTCGTTCCAGCAGATCAGGAAGAGCGCATCGAGTCAGCGATCACAGAAACTCCCCGCATGGTGATCATTGATGAGGCTGTCGAAGAAGATGTCGAGATCACATCGGAGATCATCGAGGCAGAAGCTTCGGTAGAACCGGATATTGTGTACTCGCAAGAACCGGCTCCAGCAGTCGCAAGCACACAGCCACGGGAAACATCGCGCAGATCACCAGTCGTGTCGCTGTCGACATTTGTAAACGACGTCGACGAAGAAGACATGTCGTCACAAGAGCCGCGTCGCGAGTTCGACTACTTGCTCAATCGCGTGCTGATGGTTATCCGCTCTGCCACGAATGCACGAACGGCGGCATTTCTGTGGGTTAACCATGAACGTCAGCAACTTGTGGTGGAAGCAAAGATTACGGAGGCAGAGACGGAGTTTACGCAGCAGCGAAAGATTCCAATGGGAATCGATGCGCTCAGTCAGATCGCACGCGAAGGACGCCCCGAAATCATCACGCAAATCAGCTCCGGTGCAGAACTCGAACTACTGCCCTATTACGAACGCTCCGCTGGAACCGTTTCGTTTATTGGCGTACCGGTCTATTACGGCGGCAATGTCGTGGGCATCCTGTTTGCCGACTCACTGGTTGAGGACGCCTACTCCGATATCACCGTTGGTTTCTTTGGTCAGTTCACCAAGCTGATCTCAGGACTGGTCTCCTCCTACACATCGAAGTACGACCTCCTGCACGCCAATACAACGCTCGAAGCGCTGCGACACTTCCGCACGGCGCTCGGCTCTGGTGAACCAACGCTGCAGCTAGTGATCAAGGCTATGTTCGGCACCCTTATCCAATACATGGACATCAGCCGCATCGGCGTGGTGAGTTTTGATCCATCGCAGCGCACGTGGACCCTTACCGATGCGCGTTCGGCAATGGAGGATGGCTACAGGGGGCATGTAGGAACTGCAGTAGATCTCACTCGTTCTCTTGTAGGTCAGGCCATCCAGTCTGCTTCCTCTGTAGTGGCCACCGACGATGGTTCAGCTGTTCGCATTTTCTCCGGAGAGCCGCCCCTTGACGGAGGTCAGTTTGTTGCCGTTCCTCTGGCAACAACAACGGAGTCGTTCGGCGCTCTGTTCATGGAGAATCTCGAGTCAAGCCTCTCGCAGCAAGACATCGCACTTGCTGAAGCTCTAGGCGAACATATCGGTTCTCTCTTTGAACAGATTCACCGAGCAACAGCACTGCAACACAATGCGCTCCTTGATGCATCGACTGGCGTTCTCAATGCCTCGGGATTTGAGATGCGCGTTCGAGAAGAATTCGCCAGGGCTGTTGACTACAACGCACCTCTTACGTTGTGCGTCGTTGAGCTTGATCCATCACGTACATCTGCAGAACAACGAGAACATGCTGTGTTGCACGTGCTTAAGCTGATCAAGGAACAGCTTCGTGAATATGATGTTGTAGCGCGCGTTGATGAGTATCAGATAGCTCTTGCTCTCGGTGGCTATAAGCTGCAAGAGGCTCAGAACTGGGCCGAGACGATGCGCCGCGAAGTGGCAAGCTCGCCGGTCGACGTGCAGGGTAAGCGCTTGTCGTTTACGGTATCAATCGGTATCGCACAGGCAGAACCACGTGACAATTGGGACGACGTCATTGCACACGCTCAAGCAGCACTGGGCGTAAGTAAGAAGTCTGGCAATAAGGTCACGGTGTTCGCGTAAGGAACTGTACCACAACCGGACAGTGGTCGCTTACAGCGCCAGCAGCCTTCTCAGAGATAAACGCCTTCGGGTCTTCTACCCGCTCGCTGGATACCATCATTCTGTCCTTCATCGAACGCGAAACCACAACATGATCGATGACGTACCAGTTAGGGTTCTTACAGCTCTTTAGAGATCCCGTCAAAAAAGACATCTCAGTGCTGTTAATCAGAGGGGTTAACGTTGCCTGCTCACCCCTGCGTCCTGTAAAGTCGTTGAAGTCACCAACGATCACTACGTTCTTCTCATCTGTAGACTTGACAACTGAATCACTCCACGAACGCAGCATCGCAACCTGCTTGCCCCGTATCAAGCGAGACTCCTCGCGCAGGGCATCGGTGCTGTCCATACGCGATGTGCTCTTCAAATGCACCACCATCATTGTCCAATCTAGATCTCCCTTTTTGCAGTGGACAACGTACCCCGGCCGCATTCTTGTGCGATCTAAGGTAAGGGGCATGTAGGGTCCGACCGGCGTAACCGTGATAGCAGAGGGCTTGTAGACAACACCCACGTTCTGCTGGATTCCGGCGTTGTAGATCGTGCCTTTGTAGTTAGGCAGATACTTCAGCACTCGATCAAGCGCGGCCTGGCTTTCAACTTCCTGCACTCCGAGGACATCGGCGCTTGTTCGCTCAATAACATCGGCAATCAAGCGATAGTCATCTTCTCCACGAGGTTTGAGATCATCGTTGCCATCGCCAAGCCACTCGATGTTGAAGGTACCAATCGTTACGATGTTGGGATCCTGAACGCGCGCAGACTGGCATCCAACAAGCGCTACGCTGATGGCGGCACTGGCCACCAGCAGGCGGAATGCACGTATGATGCTCATGTACTTACTTCCCTGTTAAGAACGCCTTGGCTACGTAACCAGCGACTTGTGGATTCTCCTTCAAGCGGCGTGTTGAGTAGCCATACCAATCGTCTCCGAAAGGCACGTAGATACGTACCTTGTGACCAGCCTTAAGCAATGCATCCCGGCGATCTTCACGCACGCCCAGCAGCATTTGAAACTCAACATCTTTACCGCTTGGACGATGCTGGGCTACTTGGCGCTCTGCATCAACAATCAGCTGCTCATCATGTGTGGCAATGTGCACGCGCGCACTCGAGGTAAGCAAGATGTTGAGCAGCTTCTTATAGTTGCCGCGAATCCCGTCTGGATCCTTGATTGCAACCTCGGCACTCTCGACGTAGATGCCCTTGCAAAGGCGCACTGATGGTGCATACTCGAGGAGCATGCGTATGTCTGCCTCTGAACGCTTGAGGTAGGCCTGGATCACAACGCCCACGTTATCGTAACCATCGGCACGGAGACGCTTATAGAACTCAAGAGTGATGTCCGTATATGGTGTGTTCTCCATGTCCATGCGAACAAAGAGCCCCCTGTCCTTGGCCTTCTTGACAAGCGACGTCAGATTCTCGTAGGCAAAGTCCTTGTCGACGTCCAGACCAAGTGACGTAGGCTTGACCGATAGATAGGAATGCAGCTTGTGCTTATCGATCGCATCGATCACTGCCGACTGGGCAGCGGTCTCAGAAACGGCACGCTCTCGTGTGGTGACAAACTCACCTAACACATCGATTGTCGAGCAAGCCCCCTTCTGCATCAGCTGTTGTGTTGCACGCACAGCATCGGAAAGCTTATCGCCAGCGATATAGCGCTGGGCCACGACCTTGACAATACTCTTTGGTATGGCTGGTAGTGTTGCCACTACTAGCTTATTGAACAGACTCACAGTAGGTATCCAGGTTAACGAACAATCATCAGTGGAGCGGCAACCTGAGCATTTCCGTTTCGGATAACGATGCGGTAGCTTCCACCAGCGACGTCCGACAACGGCAGCTCGATTGTTTGGGTTCCAGCATTGATGCGCTGATCTGCAACAAGCAGGATCTCACGACCATCCATGGAAAGCAACGAAACCATTCCAACAAACTCGCGTTCACTGGATACTGCAACCTTTACCGACGTAGTTGCCGGATTTGGCGTGACCATTGTCACGGCAAATGGAGTTTCACCAGCAAGTTCATCAACCGAAACTGGCGATGCGCACGAGTCAATCGTGATGTCTGACTTCGTGTCGAGAACTTCATCGGTATTCGCATCGATAACGCGCACTTGAACCTTTGAGCCAACGACCAGATTGTTCATGTTGACGTTGCGGCTGAAAACCTGCCACAACACTGGATCGATTGTCGACTGCTGCGTTGCCGTGCGCCAGTTTGCACCATTGTCTGTTGTGTATTGAATCTTGATCGACTGAACGAAATCAGCACTCCAACGGTACTGGTTCGGCTGATTCTTACAGATCTTTCCGCCTGCAACCGGGATCTCAAGTGCGAAACGACGCTGACCAATTGCGAAGAGCCCGCTCGTTGCTGGCACAGACGGACTGCTGATCGCCGTTACGCGAATACGCGCTGTTTCGGTAGCCGTGGTAGGCACAGTCCATGCAAACGTGTTAGCAGCAACAGATGCCGCAAGAACCTCATACGTTGTTCCGCCATCAGCCGAATACTCAACTTTGCAGTTACCAACCCCTGCAGACTTTGTCCACCTGATAGTGAATGTCGATCCAGCACCAATGCGCTCGCCGCCCTTTGGCGCGTCAAGTACAACAGGAACGCTCATACGGTAGCGAGCAAGCGATGTGTCATTAACGTTCGAGTTTGATGCGTCTTCGATACGAATCCAGAAATCTGAAACGGGAAGAGCAGGGACTGTCCAGGTATACAGCAGGTCATCTGCATTTACATTACTTGCAATTGATGTCCATGGGCCGGACACCGACTGGCCCCATGCGATGTTGATTGCGCTTACACGTGACGAAGCCCAGCGAATAGACATCTTCTCGTTTGGCTGATACGAGTCTGTACCACGTGGTTCCGTAAGCGATACCAGCGGCGTTGCCACAGGCACTGCACACGGAGATGCCTTGATCCACGTACGCATGCGCTCTGCTACACGTGTTCCGAAGGTAAGGGGCGTGCGGCTACCGTTTTCAAGGTGACAATAGCTCATGATCGTACCCGGGACAACCTTCTTGAGCGCACGGTCTGAGAAACATCCGTCGGTTCCATCGATGGCGTACGACAGCTGACATGTATCGACTGGTGGATTCCAGAAGCAGTTGTGCGTGTGCGGCGAACCAATGTTATGTCCCATCTCGTGGGCGGCAACAAACACGTCCCATACAAATGCATTCGAGCGGTTCGGATCACCAGGGATGTCGTTTGCGTTGACATACACCGTGCTTACTCCATAGCCGCCTTTGTTCTTCTTGTTACAGAGTTGGTCAAGGTAGGCAATGCCTCCTACGAAAGAGCCACCTACAGGACGGATGAGCGCATAGAGGTGAGCGGTAACACGGTCAACATTATTCATTCGACGCGACCAGTCGCTTGAGAACTCTTCGAGCAGCTCACCCGGCTGGCGTCCGTCATAGAAATATCCAGACGGCTCGTCTTGCGTATACTTCTCGAAATAGCCCATGTAAAGGTGCACGTTGAGCTCTTGAGCATAAACCTGCGCCATGGCTGCAACGACCTTGATAAAGTACTGTACGACTTCTTCGTCAGTCTCACCACGACGCTTCATAACGCTGTCGATGTCCTCACGGAGAACAACAGCGATCTTGAATTCGCGCAGATCTTCTGCCTGCGTGCCTTCAGCCCCCTTCACCGTTGCAGGCATGGACATTTTCCGTGCCATGTCGTCTTGATTGATCTGCATCGATTCGCTACCACAAACAAAGCGTGTGATCGGATCTACACCGAACATTGTTGCTTCGTCACCAATAACGTGCGGCGTAGAGCCAAGCGTGCGCGAACCAGAGAAGTCACGACCGATGATCGTGCGCTGTCCGCTTGACTGCTGCACGAATCCTGTGATGCTTCCCTCGCTATAGTGCACCGACACCATTGAGTTCGGGTCGCCTTGCACCTTGCCCCAATACGAAACAACCGGACGCACCTTCATCGGGACCTTACCAGCTTTTGTGTGCGTGTAGAACTCCGTATTGGCATCCACCACAGGGCGCGCAAGTTCAAGCTGCAGCGTAGCATCCTGGTTACCCGGGAGCGGAAAGTTCTTGAGTTCAACAGTCTTGCTGTACTGCTCAAACACATTCTTGGCAACCGAGTGCGAAAGCAACGTTGTGCGCAAGAATCCTGTCTGCTGCGCGGTCTCTTGTTTACCAGCCGCTTCGTATGGTACAAAGAGCGTGCGTGTATCGATCGATACTTGCGCATAGACGGCAAGCGTGCTGATGCAGACGATCGCAAAAGAAGCCAAGGTTCGAAGTGTGGTGTACATCATAGTGGTACTCATGAAGTGGCTGTGGTTAAGGGGCCTCAAAGATACGCAACGATATCAGCATGAATCTCTTCACGGTTGCGGTGTCCGTCGATCACCACAAACCGTTGTGGATCCGACTTGGCTATGGCTAAATAGCCCTCCCGCACACGCTCGAAAAACTCCCTGCCAGATCGCTCCATGCGGTCGGGCTCGGCGGAACCGGGCGTAAACTGCATGCGCTGCTGAGCTTGCTCGTAGGCAACGTCGATAAAGAACGTTACATGGGGCATAACACCGCGAGTGGCGATTTTGTTACACAGCTCGACATGTTCCATGTTGAGCTGTCTTCCATACCCCTGATAGGCCGTCGTACTATCGACGTATCTATCGCACAGAATGTATTTCCCGTCGCGGAGCGCAGGCTCGATGATCATTTCCACGAGTTGCGTGCGCGCAGAACTGAATAGGAGCAATTCCGCGGTTGAGGTGATGGTCTGCTTGTTACTGAGCAGAATCTCGCGTATCGACTCGCTGAGCAGCGTTGCTCCGGGCTCTCGAATGGTGATGACCGAGTGTCCTTTGGCCTCAAGCACATCACGCAACAGTGAGAGCTGCGTGCTCTTACCAGATCCATCGATTCCTTCAAAAGAGATGAACACCGTGTTGTTTCCTTCTACGTTGCTGATCCAATAAGCACAACGCACTCCCCTTTAACACCATTTCGCTTCTCGAGCGCAGAGCGCAGTTGCTGTACTGTTCCGCGAAGATATTCCTCATGGAGCTTTGATACCTCACGTGCGATGACCACCTCACGCTCCGTACCGCCAATCTCTTCGATCTCTGCCAGCAAGTCGTTGATCCGGTATGGAGATTCGTATAGAATCACCGTACAATTGGGTACGATCATCAGCGACTCCAAAGCGGCCTTACGCCCCTTCTTATGCGGCAAAAATCCACCAAACAACAGTCGATCTGTTGGCAGACCGGATGCGGCGGCGGCTGTTACCATCGCAGAAGCTCCAGGAAGCGCCACAACGGGCAATCCTGCCTCTACGCATGCATGCACAGCACGATACCCTGGGTCGCTAATGCCGGGCATGCCCGCATCTGAAACAAGAGCTACACGCTGACCGCTCTTAATGCGACGCACGATCTCGTCGGCTCGCTCACGTTCATTGTGTTCGTGATAACTCAGGAGTGTTTTCTTCGGCACATCGTACTTTTTCAGCAAGGGGCTTGTGTGTCGTGTATCCTCACAGACTATGACATCCACCTCCCGAAGCGTCTTGACCGCGCGCAGCGTCATGTCTTCGAGATTCCCAATCGGTGTTGGCACAAGGTAGAGTGTGCCGCCTGGTTTAGCCGTATTCTCCCGATGAGCAGGTTCAGCTGTTAACGTTCGCTGACGTTCAAAGAACTCTGAGAGCAACCGAGAACAGTCGTCTTCGAGAATGCCCGTGCGAACAATGACGTTGTGGTTCAGTCGGGGATCGTCGACCAGCTCAAAGACACTCCGACAGGCCCCTGTCTTGGCATCAGATGCACCGTAGACAAGGTTGGGGATTCGCGCCAGCACAATGGCACCGGCACACATGGTACATGGTTCAAGGGTTACGTAGAGCGTGCATTCGTGGAGGAACTTCTCGCCGACCGTGCGGACGGCATCCTCGATCGCGACGATCTCGGCATGACGTGTGGGGTCGCCCAAGCGCTGAATGTAGTTCGCTCCGCGGCCAACTACATCGTCACCACGTACGATCACACATCCAACAGGGACATCTCCCTCGCTACCGGCATCGGCAGCTAGAACAAGCGCCTGACGCATGAACGACTCATGCCGGCGAGCAACCTCGGACATGCTTACTTGCCCTGTTGTGCTGCTTCGTAGAGCTGCGTGTTTCCTGGATCAAGGAAGCGCAAGTCAGCCCAAAGGCCCGCACTCTTCACGCCCTTGAACATGCCGGCGAGCTCCATGGACTTAGCATCAAAGAACACCTGCATCAGCACGCTGCGGCTCGACAGCTTGTTCTTCTTGTAGTCTGCAAGATCACGAATCACGAGCTCAAGGTCTGCAAGCCCCTTAAGCTTATCTGTATCATAGGTGTCCATGGCGTCGTGATAGTCGTACATCAAGCGGCGCATCGGCTGAAAGCGCATGTCCATAAGTTCTGTAACAAGCGACATTCTCGTGAGCTGTCCCGGCTGATAAACAGTACTGAACTGGCTCACGCCCTGCGCGTTTCCATTCTGCGCGATCTGCTGAGCGATCTTATACGCTTCGGTTCCGGCAAGATCATCGTAGGTATCCATGTCCATGCCGATTGCCAAGAGCATGTAGAAATCCAGCACGCTCGTGAACGGGTCATAGCGAAGGGGCTGATAGACCAACGTAGGCGAGAACGACCATTCGAAGACCCAATCCTGGTCGAATACACGTAGCAATCCAGATCCAGTGCCAGCCGCATTGTTTACAAGACGCTTGCTAACAACCGAAAGACGTCCGCTGACGCGATTGCCGTTCCTTGAATTGACGTAGATCGTTACGTCAACAGGCACGCGCTCGCCTTCCCAGTCACGATTGAGATATCGGTTACTGTTGAGGTAGTTCTCAACGTCGCGGGCCATCGTCATCATATCCTGACGTTGGTCCTGCGTGAGCGTCTGCATGTTCACGTTAACAGTAGCCTGCAGCTCCTGGGCCGACAATGTCACGTTCTGCAACGCTGCGGACACAAGGAGGAGGAAGAGTGACATTCTCAGGGTCATCATGCTAGGTCTCCTTCAACAATATCCGACGAATCTACGCACCATTATCGTGTTCTGCGCTCTCTTGCTTATACCCATGACCACTGCCATGGCACAGCAAACGCTCAATGGCCATACTGCACTTTCGGAGACAGATGGTCTTGATGCTCCTTTGGCGGCGATCCGACCCGAGCTAGCAGTAGAGGTCGTGCCTGTCCCGTATGGTCATGCGTCGTTATCTCGGGCTCGCATTGCACACGGTTGGCCGCAAGAAAAATGCTCTGTAGCATGGGAAGCCCAAGGGGCTCCCGGACTTCTACAAACACGGATCGGTGCCCGGACGATGTGGAGTCCGCAGGATTCATACCACGTTGTGGGACATCTCACTGCCCAATGGATGGCCCTGGCGGCATTCCCCGATCAATGGTCTATAGATCTGGACGTGGCGGCCCAGATGACCCTTGCCGGGTGGAGCATACGGGCTGGACTGTTCGATGCGATGGTATGGGGCAGAACACCGCGTCCTGCCATGTTGATTGGAATAAGTACCGCGTTTGCCACGGGCTCAGCAGGTGTCGAGCTTTCATCGCGATGGGTTACATCGCCACTGGTGAGCCTTTCAACACAGCTCGTGTTAGGTGATTCCGTCACAACAGGAATTCGCATCGGAGCCAGCCCCATCACAGTTGATATCGCAATCCGTATTCCGGCTGGCAAGGAAACTGCCATCGTACTTGCAGTGCGGCAGCGCGAGCGCCTAGGTATCCAACCACGAGTAACCCTATGCTGGCGCTCGCCCTCGCTGTGGCAGTAGCATGCTCCGACTCAACGATGGCTCATGCCGACGTTGATGCCGACACCATCGATGCCGTATCAGCTATCGATGCAATCGACTGGCTGGACATCACGCCGGCATCCGTCCGGCTTGCCGTTGTGCAGCGCGACTCCACACTCGGGCAGCTATCCTACCGCTTCGACGCTCGCGTGATGAACACAACTCTTGGCTTCAACATCACAACGCCGAGTGCTTCATTGATGCCAACAGGATTCTGGCTGCAGCATCAGCAAGAGCAGATCTCGTTGGTCCTTGGTGATGTTGCTTTGCACAGCGGCGGCGGACTTCTCGTTGGTACTGCATCAAGCGGCATTCGGTCGTTGAGCTCTGTAAAGCCCCCTGCTTCATCAGAACCTTCCGTGCGGCAATGGCGGTCACGATGGAACGAACCAGCCCTTCGAGGTGGGGCGATTGTTGGACATATCGATAGCGGACGCTATAGTATGGGGCTTGCAGCCGGCATGTCAATGCGTGATGCAGCGATGAACTACGTGACGATGTTCTCTGCGAGACTTTCGAGCGTATCGCTCGGATACAACATGCACATCAACGAATCCGCAAGATCAGTGGGTCTGGGCGTATGGATGCGATATGCACATGGGCTACATACGCTCATCGCCGAACTGATTACCGGGCGTGCAGAGCCTGTATCAATGCAACTCAGCTATGGACTCAAACAACAAGCAATCTCCGTAGGTCTTGCAGCTTGGTCGTGTCCACCAGTTACCGTTAACGGGCTTGGCACACTCGTAGCAACAAGCAGCACTCCCAGCAACACGTGGGGTGTAGCGGGCTCCATCCGTCACACAATCCGTTCATTTGTTGGATGGAACATCTGGTGGACAATTCGCGGCACCTTCACGCGCGCTCATGACACACCGTTTCCCCAGCTCGAATATGCACTGCGTGCCGAAGTACGGCAGACTGTGACGAGTCAGCTTCATGTGATCTGGCGTATGTCGGTGATGCGTGATGACGACGGTATCGTTATCGACGGGACAGCTACGCAGCAGCAGATGCATCGAGTAGGACTTCAATCAACGATTGAACGCATGATCAGACCAACGTTGCGCTGGCGTGCACGCGCTGATCTCCGCTGGCTATGGACTAACACCACGCATGTTTCCTCAACAATACAGGTTGAGGTCATCAACACGCCGCACCCAGAACTTACGCTACGCGCACGCGCAGTGCACTTTGCATGCCCATCGTATCTGATCGCATCACGGATGATCGATTACGCATCCAGAGATCTTCAGCGGCTGGTGGTCTGCAATGGCTACGGATTACGATGGAGTATAGCCTCAGACTGGAGACCACATAAGGGGCTGACTATCTCAGCCATCGTAAGCATGACCACTACGACAGATCAACCACTGACTCACTACGATGTGCGCCTGGCTGTTAGCGGGCAGATTTCACGAGCACACGATACGCGTCTACCTCAAGCAGAAAGTGCTGAGCAATAGGCAGCGACATGGGATTGTCGTGCGGCAGGCGCTCGGGATGCCACTGAACCGCGTACAAAAAGGGCTTGCCGCCAAGAGATGCATCGCCCCATTCCAATGCTTCGATGATTCCATCCGAAGACTGAGCAGACGCAGTAAAAACGTCGGCAAGCTGGTCTACACACTGATGATGTGCAGAGTTGACAGTGCCCTCAAAGACTCCCATGAAGCGACGGAGAATTGTCCCGGGCTGCAATTCAACCCCATGCGTGGCATCGATCTTGGTCTCCGCATCTTGACGATGCTCGATCGTAGTGGGATACTGTGATGGGATATCGGCGATCAACGTGCCGCCATAGGCAACGTTGAGGATCTGCATTCCTCGGCAGATACCAAGCACGGGCATGCGGAGTTCGCGCGATGCGTGAATGAGTGCAAGTTCCATTGCATCACGTGCGGGATCCATTTTGCAAAGTGAACGCATACTCTCGCGTTCATATTCAACTGGATCCACGTCAGCACCACCGCTCAGGAGCAGTCCGTCTGCGTGCTTCAGAGCTTCAACCGCATCATCTGGTGTAAGTCCGCCAAGCTCCACAACCTCTACATCCTCACGAGCAGCCTTGAGCCAGTTTATGTAGTTATCGACATTCGCCCCTTCACTCTTCGAGATGACAATCTTCATTCTTGATATCCTGGAGAATTCGTTCTGTAAACTCTGGTGCATGAATCATCATCTGCACATGGGCCACGTAAAGCGGCGTTTTTTGCAGGTCGTTTGACGAATCAACGCTGCGAATCTTTGCAATGTCTTTGTCCGTCGTTACCACCACTGCCGTTAACGATGCCGCAACATCTCTGATCTTCCAGATGTCTGCTGTACGATAGCGGTGGTGATCACCAAAAGCGATGTGCTTGGCAATCGTATATCCTTGCTGCTCGAGAGATATTCTGATGCGCTCAGGATTGGCTATACCACTCACAATAACAACTGGCGCATCCTTCGGGGCATCGCACTGCATCACCGACGTCGATGAGACAATCCGTGCATTGGGGGTGGAACACTGCAAGACATTGGCACGAAGTCCATCATGAGCACACACAATGATCGACGCACGGCGCAGCTCGGAAAGGGGCTCGCGAAGGCGTCCGTGTGGGAGAAGTGTACCGTTCATTGTCTCGTCGTTGACCAACACGATATCACAGCAGCGATGCAGAGCTCGATGCTGATAGCCGTCGTCAACGATGATAACATCGCAGGGCAGACATCCAGCGGCATAGGCTGCAGCTTGGACCTTATCACTGCTGACAACAACGGGCACACCGAGCATCGAGGCATGCATGAATGCCTCGTCTCCTGCACGCTCAACAGTGGTGAGGATATCTGAGCCATCGTGCACAACGACGAGTCCCCGCGACCGTCTTCGATACCCCCGCATCACGATTGCAGGACGCATGCCATGCTTGAGCAGGATACGAGCTACAAGCTGCACAGCTGGAGACTTTCCAGTGCCGCCAACGCTGATGTTGCCAATACTGATAACAGGCTTGGTAACTGGCACGATGGGACGCGTGCGTGCATCGAACTGCGCGTTGCGTCGAGTGATGATCCACGAGTACAATCGTTGTAGGATAGACATCATGCATCCGATACCAGGTTCTGCATCCGTTGATTCATATCGGTAATCGATGATTCCAACAACTCTCGAGTAGCATCGGGTGGTATGGACCACGGTTGGTCTACAAACAAATCGATCGATGCGAACAGCGACGGCAGCTGGAACTTGTCCCATGACCGTTGAAAGATTCGTGAACGGCTTGCATTCATGCGCACAAGGATTACCGGAACACCGGCACGATGCGCCGCAACGACAGCCCCCGGCTTGGCCTGATGAGCAGGACCGCGCGGCCCGTCTGGCGTAATGAGAACTACTCGTGAGGATGCCTCATGTACGAGCTGCTCGAGCGCTTCTTTTCCGCCCTTTGATGAAGATCCCAGAACAACATCATAGCCCCAATCCTGCAACAGCCGAGAAAGCAATGATCCATCCTTGCTAGAACTTACAAGTGCAACCGGCCGGAGCGCACGAAACACAAACCACACCGGCAGCATTTCACCATGCCAGAATGCAACAATGGATGGTCCGGTGGGCAACCTACCATGAACACGAATAGTCCATGTGCGCGCCAGGAGTCGAATCACGATCGAAAGTATCCACGCCTTCATCGACGACTCAACATTGATGTAACAATTGCAGCCGCAGTAAGACTCGCACCTGCACCGGCAAGCATGTGCTGAACCTCCTGCATTGCTGCATCTAGCTCATGCCTACGGGGTGCGTTCTCGAGTAGATCAACAAGATCATCAGCAAGAAGCTCAGGCTTGGCATCAGACTGAATGAACTCTCGTACAACATTGCGCTTGAGCAGTAGGTTGGCAAGCGTCACTGAGCTGATTTTTGCCAAGTGTTTGCTGATGTAAAAGCTTAACGTGGAGGTTCGATAGAACGTAGAAAATGGTAGGCCCGCCAGTGTAGCTTCAAGAGTAGATGTCCCAGCTTTGATAAGACCTGCTGAGCAGCGACGCATCTCCGTGAGGGCATCAGAACTGAGAACAGCGCCTGCGTCGATCAGCGACTGCATGCTGGCTGCGTCGACATTAGCAGACTTAGCCACGACCATCTCCATATGTGGATGAGTCTTGCGCAGGTGTTCAACAACAGACGCGATCAAGGGAACATGGTGATGAATCTCTTGCCGCCTGCTACCCGGCATGAGCAGCACGCGGTGGGGATCTCGAACAGCCGGAGCATCCCCCATTGCCTCGATCAGTGGATGCCCAACGTACTCAGCTTTGATGTTGTGCTTTCCGAAAAACTCTACTTCAAATGGAAAGACCACAAGCAATCGGTCGACTACTTTGGCGAGCTCTGCAGCTCGTTTCTCGCCCCATGCCCATAGCTGGGGAGCGATGTACCATACAACTGGCAGACGTGGACTTCTAACGCGCGCAGCCAGCCTCATGTTAAAACCCGGGTAGTCCACCGGTATGAACAAGTCAGGCTTATTGACGGCAATGGCCTTCTCACAACGCTTGAGAAGGTCCATAAAGAATGAGTAGCGTTTCGCTACCTCGTAGAACCCCGTAACAGCTAGGTCGCGTATGTGCGCCAACGACCGCAACCCCTGCATCTCCATCTGGGGTCCACCAAAACCTTCAAAGATGACGTCGGGTACCTGCTTGCGGATGGCTGCCATCAGCCGTGCGGCATGAGCATCGCCCGAGGGCTCCCCGGCGGTGATGAAGATTCGTGGTGGTCGGTAGGTGTCCATGGCGTGGTATCCAGTGGCACGAATTTCGCTATATTTTCGTCGGCCAAGCAGAGGTTTCTCATGCATACACGAACATCCATCATCGCACTCGCGCTGCTCGCTTCGATAGGTCTGTCCAGTGCTGGGCAGGCTCCGCGTCTTACGCGTGTCTCGAATGCCGGGACATCTACACTAGACCCGGATGCGGTACTCCGCGTGGCTGATGGATCTTCTGTGACACTCGGCATTGAGAACGAAAAGAATGCCAAGTACTACGATATCCAGTGGTTTAGAAACAACGAGCCCCTTGCCGGAGCAACTGGGATCGAGTTACGTATCCAACCAACTGATGGGGCATTTGCCGGATCCTACCATGCACGTCTGACAACGCCGTGTGCGCGCATCATGACGGCACCCGTGATCGTCGAGCGCGATCAGATGAACAACGATGTTGTTTCGAAACCGTTTGTGGTTGCAGATGTTGAGCTCGATGATGTGTATCCGAACCCTGTAACAGACAAGGCCAACATTACCTTCCGGCTTCCGAAGGCCGCAAAGGTATCGGTCTATGTTACCGATCTGGTTGGAAACACCGTAGCAACAGTGGTCAACTCAACACTGCCGGCTGGTGTCCACAGCGTAGAGTACATTGTGCGGGGAACAACAACTTCCTCCAGCATGTACAACGTTGTTCTCGAAGCGCCCGGTTCATCGTTCGTGAAGCCAATGCTTGTTGTCAAGTAACTACATCGGTTACTGACGCTTCCTCAGGACTACACGTTCAACCCTTCTTGGAGTGGCCGAAAGCACAGTGCAATCGTAATGTTCAAGTTGGATCACATCTCCCACGACCGGGATGCGTCCAGCATAGTTGTTGATCATGCCCCCAAGTGTTTCGTAGTCCTCACTCTCTGGAAGGGGCTCCTGCAGGATCTCGTTTGCTTCGTCGATACGAATAGATGCATCAAGCTCTATGGCATCTGTTGTCTGATTCGAGTGCAGGGGTGCTTCGTCGTCGTATTCATCCTGGATGTTACCGACCAACTCCTCAATGATGTTCTCAAGCGTGAGAAGGCCTGCAGTACCACCAAACTCATCAAGAACTATAGCCATGTGCACTTTGTCGCGCTGCATGTCACGCAGAAGGCGCTTAAGCATCACATCTTCCTGGACAACGTAAGGGGCATGCAGGATGTCTTGAAGGATGATGAGGTCTCGATGATGCATCAACGTCAGAAGGTCTTTGGCGTAGATGATTCCGATAATCGTGTCGATCGAATCAGAATAGACTGGCATACGTGAGTATCCCTCGCGCATGACGATGTCAAGCATTTCAGCGACCGAGAGCTTGCTATCAAGAGCGGTGATCTTGGATCGGGGCACCATGACCTGTGCCGCCGTTGTTTCCGTAAACTCGAACACGTTGTCGATAAGCTCTTGTTCAGAGACTTCAAGAGCCCCTTGCTTTGAACTTTCGGCTATGAGATACCGCAATTCATCCGGACTATGCACATCGTGCTCTCCGGCTGGTTTGATGCCGGCCATTCCCAGCATCGCATTGGACATCCAGTTCAGCAATGCAATGACTGGACTGAACACAACATAGAAGGCACGAAGCGGAACTGCCACAGCGAGCGTCACGGCCTCAGAGCGCCTGATAGCGTAGGTCTTGGGTGCCATCTCACCAACAACAATGTGCAGCACTGTGATGATCGCAAACGCAATAACGACAGAGATCGTGTGCAGATACTCGGCGGAAAGTTGAATGTTCAGTGCAGTTGCCGCTTGCGAAACGATGCGTGCAACGACGCTTTCGCCAATCCAACCCAGACCGAGAGACGCAAGTGTAATGCCCACCTGACAAGCGCTTAGGTAGGAGTCGAGATGCTCAAGAATATGCTTTGCAATGCCGGCAAAGAAGTTTCCTTCTCTGGCCCGAATCTCAACTTGAGACGTACGCACCTTGACGATGGCGAACTCTGCTGCGACAAAGAATCCATTCAAGACAACGAAGAACAACGTAAGTGCTATATCACCAAGCATGAAACGAATATAACCTATCGCAAGTGAGAGTATGTCTGGGAGACGATTCGCTTCTCAAGATGGTGTGAGAAATACAGGGATAAGATCGACTCGATCTCGAGTTTATCTGCCTCGCTCACCAACGTCCACTGTCCCCTGCGAGAGGCATACATGCCGCCGTACGCACTGCGCGTCATCTGCACGCCAATGCCCGCAGGTGCAACGCTTCCGTCCGTTACGTCAATAAACACCGATGCCTGCTCTCGAGGCGGCACAAACTGCAATCCAAATCCCATCACTTCTGCAAGCCTGCATCGCATAGCAACACTGATACTATATGCTTGGTCTTCGGGTGCCGCATCAAGCACCTCGAGGGCCTTTCGCAGCAGCTCAAACACATCTGGTTCCGCTTGCTCCTGCGCCTGCGTGCGAATGATTGCCTCACACATCATCAGTCCAGATTGCAAATGTTCCAGCGTTGTGAGATTTCGACGCTGCGTGATCGACTCTGCCTGCGATAACGTGTGCAGCTCCTTATTCTTTCCATGATAGATCGTGCATCGACAGTGGGAAAGGGGCTCAAGGGCCGCGCTGATCGTAGACTTCATCGTACGAACCCCCTTGGCTACAACGGCAACTTTCCCGAGCTCACGCGTATAGAGCGTTACGATTCTCGACGAATCGCCGTAGCGTCTGGAATGCAGAACAATTGACTCAGCGGAGATGATCACAGCGCAACCTCACGATCTTCGTAATCAACGCAACGGGAAGGGGCTCGTCGAGTGGGAATTGGATAGCCCCCTTCGACCACGCATACCCATCAAGCTCTTCCTTGATTGCCTCGATACCTTTGCCCGTTGGGTAGAAACCTATATGGTGTGTGTATGCCGCATAGTAGACGAGCACGCCCTTCGCCACCCTATATGCCGGCATGTTGTAGCTGATACACTCGCTGGCAAAAGGCGCATGTTTGCGCATAAGCCTACGCAGCTGCTGGAGCTTTCGCTGCGTCAACGGCGGAAACGTCTCAATGTAGGCGTCGACGTTTTCAAAACGTGGCATGATACACCAAGCTTTTAAAGAAAAAAGGCCATACTCGAAAGTATGGCCTTTTTATCGTTTCGTGCTCCGCAGCAGGGACTTGAACCCCGGACCCTCTGATTAACAGTCAGATGCTCTAACCAGCTGAGCTACTGCGGAATGAGGAGTGCGAAATTAACACTTCTTTGAAATCTACCAAGTTATCCGCGCAGTGCTTTTTTCAAAAACTCTACGTCTTGACGGACTTTTTTATCCGTGTCGATGTAATTCAGGATTTGCTGACACGAGTGAAGCACCGTCGTGTGGTCTCGTCCACCAAAGTGCATACCGATACTCTTCAGTGATGTCTGAGTAAGGTTCTTTGCCAAATACATCGACATCTGACGTGCAAGCACGATCTCGTGCTTGCGGGTCTTTGCTGAGAGAAGAGCCGTATCGATGTTATAGAACGTGGCAACTTCCTTCTTGATCTCATCAATGGTCAGCGTACGGGAATTCCCAGCGCTTGAGATACCACGCACGACTTCCTTGGCAAGTTCCAAGGTAAGGTCGCGACGATCAAGCGATACTTTGGCAAGGATCGAAATCAGACAGCCCTCAAGTTCACGAACGCTGCTCGTGACGTGCATACCGACGTACTCGAGAATATCGCCCGGAAGATCCATGCCCTCTTCCATGCTCTTCTGCTGGAGAATAGCAATACGTGTCTCAAGATCAGGGGGCTGGATGTCTGTTGTAAGGCCCCACTGGAACCTCGAGATCAGGCGCTCGTCCAGATCTGCAAGATCCTTTGGCTGCTTATCGGATGTTAGGATAAGCTGCTTTCCGTCTTGGTGAAGGGCGTTAAACGTGTGGAAGAAATTATCCTGCGTCTTTTCTTTTCCGCCGAGGAACTGGATGTCATCAACAATCAACACATCCACACTGCGGTAAAAGTTCGTGAACTCCGGTACCTTGTTCGTCTGGATGGCGTTGATGTACTCCATCGTGAACTTTTCAGAGTTCGTATACAGAACCTTGGCCTGCGGGTTGCGTTGGAGAACACGGTTGCCAATGGCTTGCACAAGGTGCGTCTTGCCAAGCCCCGTTGGACCGTAGATCACAAGCGGGTTAAACTTCGTCTTGCCGGGATTGTCTGCAACGGCAATGGCTGCCGATGTTGCAAGCTGATTGTTTTCTCCACGGATGAAGTTCTCAAACGTGTACCGTGGGTTGAAATACGTTGGATAATGCGTTGTTCGGACAGGTGCCTGTGTCTGTGGTTTTGCCTCGCTAAACGGCAGGGATGGTTGCACCCCACCGCGAAGGCCGGGCAGCTTAACAGTCTTGCGATCTTGCGACGTGCCACCGTCATCGACAACAACTTCGAAGACAACCTTGGCCTTCGGTCCTAACACACGCTGGATGGTCTTTTGAAGAAGATTCGAATAGTGCTGCTCGATCCACTCGTAAAAGAAGTGGCTGGGAAGCTCAAGAGTCAACTGGACTCCGTCCCACCTCATCGGACGCATCTTTTCAAACCATGTCTTAAAGACTTGATCAGATACGTTGTCACGTACGATATCCAGACACTGACCCCAGAGTCCTTCGGCGTCCGTCAAGCTTTGTTGCGATACTCGTGTCGTGCTTTTATTCATAGTCAATTGTTCAGTCCTACCGTAGTTGTCTCCCCCCAACTACCGCCATGTACTTCCCCGACTGCGTAATCCTGCCGTAATAGCTGGCAGGGGATGCGAATATCCTCTCCTACGTCATCTCTCACAAGCAAAAAATGTAGTACCTGTGAATTTTTTTCGCTTGTGAATGTCCGAAAACATATTAGGCACCACATCTGCGTATTTTCGCACCGCGAGCACACGAAAGAACCGATTGTAGTAGGCATGAACACAACAGCCCAAGAGCCAGTTAAAGAGATGGGGTTCCTTGATCATCTAGAGGAGCTTCGGCGTCGGCTATTGTACTCTGTCTACGGCCTTTTGGTGGCATGCTGCATCATCGGATACTTCGGCGATGAGATTATGAATATTGTCTTGCTACAGCCTGCCGTGCAGGCCAAGGTCAAGCTACAGAACATCGAGCCCTTCGGGCAGACGTTTCTGTATTTCAAGGTCATTTTTCTCACGTCGATCATTGCTGCATTTCCCTGGGTGTTGTACCAGATCTGGTCGTTTGTTGCACCCGGACTGTACATGACGGAGCGCAAATGGGCGCTTCGTATCACGATACTTACCAGCATCTGCTTCCTGCTGGGAGTGGCCTTTGGGTACTATTACCTTATTCCCAGCATGCTGGACTACGTCAAGGACTTTGCCAACCCCAACATCGAGAACAACATCCACGTCGGCAGTTATTTCAGCTTTCTTGTGAACATGATGTTGGCCAGCGGGTTGATATTTGAACTTCCCATGGTCACCTTCGTGTTAGCACGTCTTGGGATGGTCACATCAGCAACAATGACGAAGTACCGTCGGCATGCTATCGTCGTCATCCTTATTCTCGCCGCGATCATTACTCCCTCTCCCGATCCCGTAAGCCAGCTCATGGTTGCTGTGCCACTCTGGATTCTCTACGAGGTTAGTGTAGTAGTTGCCCGGATTGTACAACCTAAACCGGCAGTCTAAGCCCCGTATCCATGAGTTCACACAGTATATCGTCGATTAGCAGCCCTGTAGCGGCCGAGATTGAACGCTTTGAGTCGTACATGCGCGATCAAGTGCGTTCGCGTACTGCCCTGCTCGACACCGTAGTGCGTTACATCATGAAGCAGCGCGGTAAGCGAGTTCGCCCAGCCTTGGTGTTTCTTTCAGCTGGCCTCTGTGGCGCGATCAACGAGCGCTCGTTTGTTGGAGCAGCAATGGTTGAGCTACTGCATACGGCTACGCTGGTCCATGACGACGTGGTTGATAGCTCAGATGAACGCCGCGGTGTTGCCTCGATCAATGCAGTATGGAAGAACAAGGTTGCGGTACTTGTGGGTGACTACTTCCTATCAAGGGGCTTACTGATCGCCGTAAACACCAATGAGTTCGACTACTTACGCGTAACGAGCGAAGCCGTACGACGCATGAGTGAAGGCGAGCTCCTACAGATTCAGAAGAGCCGACAAAAAACTATTGACGAAGAGACGTACTTCCGTATCATCTCCGATAAGACTGCTTCGTTGATCTCCACCTGCTGTGAAGTTGGTTCCATCAGTGTGTCAGACGACCCCTCGGTTCGCACGGCCCTGCGTGATTACGGGGAGTTAGTGGGGCTGGCATTCCAGATCCGCGACGATGTGCTGGACTATACAAGCCGGACCATGATCCTCGGAAAGCCAGTTGGTAATGACATCCGCGAAGGGAAGATCACCCTGCCTTTGCTCCGAGCGATGCAGAATGCCGATTCGAGCGAATCCAAAAAAATGGTCGCAATCGTCAAATCGAAAAAGGCCGACACAAAAGACGTCAAACGCGTCGTTGATTTTGTGACCAGCCATAATGGTATCGACTCGGCCCAGGCTACTGCCTTCGACCTGCAACAACAGGCGAGGGAGAAAATCGTCGTATTCCCGGATTCGCAGTACAAAGAAGCGCTCATGGACTTTGCTAACTTTGTTGTGACGCGAACAAGGTAATACACGTTATTCGTCGAGGTACACAATGAATATGCAACCACACAATGCGTTCTCGCAGGCTATCAGCGCGGACGCTATCCGTACATACATACAGCGCGTTTACGCGTGGATGGTCGGCGGACTTCTGCTCACGACTGCCAGTGCGGCACTCGTTGCATCGAGCGATACACTGCAGGCAGCCATTTTCGGAACACCACTCGTCTGGGTTGTGATGCTGGCCCCTATCGCCATGGTCTTCTTCCTCTCGGCCCGCATTGACCGCATGCAGCCAAGCACGGCAGCCGGCACGTTCATCGCATACGCTCTCACGAACGGGTTGTCCTTTGGATCAATCTTCCTCGTCTATGAACTCGGCAGCATCTTCCAAGTATTCCTGATCGCCGCCGGCATGTATACGGCCGCTGCGGTGTTTGGATATACAACAAAGCGCGATCTCACAGGAATGGGCTCATTCCTCTTCATGGGGCTCATCGGCCTGATCATCGCATCAGTCGTCAATATCTTTCTCGGTAGCGGTGTACTTGAGTTTGCTGTCAGTGTGATTGGTGTGTTGATCTTTACCGGTCTTACAGCATATGAAATGAACAAGATCAAGGAACAAGCCATCGTGATGTATGCGGGTGAAGGGCTTGCTCACAAGCGCGCAATCATCGGTGCCCTGTCGCTGTATCTGAACTTCATCAATCTGTTCCTGTATCTTCTGCGTTTGTTTGGCAACCGCGACTAATCGTCCCGCCCCCTCTTTTGCTGTTACTGCAATCGAGTTATTGCAGTCCAACAGCATCCTTGAGGCTGCGCAGCTCTGCGCATCCGGTGTTGAGCACTACCCAGACTATATCGGTGGGTACATCCTTTTGGCATCGGCCTACGAATCACTTGGTCAGCTTCGCGATGCACAGGTGATTCGTGAAGCACTCCATGCTCGCTTCCCTGGCCTACCTATACTGAAGTCCTACGCAGTTGTACCCTCCGATACGATATCCGAAGCGGAGATCCTTCATGCTGCTGAAGACGACTTCGAGCCGCAGATTGAAGAGATCTCGGAACCGCTCATCGATGTTATTGTCGAGCAGTATGATCCAGAACCTGTAGATCTCCAATGCGAAATCGTTGAGTCCGCTCAGGAAGCCGCAGTTAGCTACGTCGAAGCCATCATCGAAGAAGAGCCAACTAACGTTAGCACCGACGAAGAACAGCATGTTGAGGAGAGCGTAGAGGAGCTTGGTGATGATGCAACACAGGTAGAAGACATATACCTAGACATCGTCGAAGCTCCTGAGGTCGCCGACCCTGTTGAGGTCGTAGACAGCGCCGCTGAGCCACTGTATGTCTCGCACCCGAATGTTTTGCGGTTGATCGAGATGGCTCCTGTAACCACGGATACCCGCATCATTCGCAGCGCCAGCGTGCGACTTATTCCAGGATTAGAGTTTACCAGCCTTCGCTTTGAGGGCGTGCGTTCTCGTGGTCGTCGGGAGATCACGTCGTTACTCGACCCGCCAGCGTTTCGAACCTTCCACCAAATGCGACGTCCGGCGCGATCATCAGATGCTCAGGAAGCCCGTAAAAAGCCAGTCACGCTCGAGGAATTGGCTGCACGACTTACCGATGCACGTATGCCAAGGTCTGCTGCCGTTGAGCAAGAGATCTCGAAAGAAGACTTCAGCGCACAACCTTCTCCGATCATGATTACCGAGACAATCGCGCGGATCTACATGCAACAAGGTTCATACGAATTGGCCATTGAGGCCTTCAAGAACCTGCAGGCACAAAAGCCGGAAAAACACGACGAGTTTGACAAGCTCATCAAGGAATGTGAGCGAAAGCGTTCCTAAACCGCTATGCTCATCTACCGCTACATCCTGCGCGCTCACATAGCCCCCTTCGTCTTCGGTACGTCGGTGATCATGGCACTGTTTCTGATCCAGTACATGATGCGCTGGGTAGACAAGCTTGCCAGTAAGGGGCTCGATGCGCCAACGATCATGCAGTTCCTAGCACTGAACCTTTCGTGGATCGTCGTGCTGGCTATCCCCATTGGCGTGCTCTTTAGCACGATCATGGCCTTCGGTGCAATGTCGAGCAATCACGAAGTGACGGTTATGAAGGCAAGCGGCATGGGGCTCTTTAAGATGATGATCCCTGTCATGGCTGCCGGATGCTTGTTGTGGGGGTTCACGTTCTGGTACACAGACAGTGTTCTGCCCGACTCAAATGTGCGCCTCACCGGTATGATGCGCGACATCGAAAGCACAAAGCCCTCGTTTGCGGTGGAGGAGGGACAATTCACGACCTTCAATTCCACAACGTCAATCCTGGCGCGCCAGGTCCTTCCGAGCGGCGCTATGCTAGGTGTCTCGATCTATGACAAGTCTAAATTTGATGCTGTTAACATCATCAATGCAGACAGCGGACGACTTGCATTCTCACCGTCCTTGACACGACTGGTTATCCAACTTTCACGTGGCGAGATCCACCAGCGTGGAGTCCGTGATCCCAACGAGTATCGCGTCATCGCCTTCGATCGATACCAGATCGTTTTGCCTGCTGATAAATTCTTTTATGAAGCAAGCGATGTGACAGGTAGCTCTCGCGGCGAGCGCGAAATGACGATCGCAGACATGCAACGCATCGTTGACAACTCCCAAATCCAAGAACGTTTAGCGCAGCAGCGATACGACTCCATTCTTCAGCTACATCTTCGCGATCTACGTCAGCCCCCTGTTGCTCTAACGACATCCTTGAGCACGGCAGACATTCTGCAGCGAACCAGTTCATTTATTGCGACAGCGCAAATGATGATGGAATCAGAGTATCAGCGTGCAAAGAACGAGCGCATCGTTGCGAATAAGTATCTCGTGGAGATCCACAAGAAGTATGCAATCCCCTTCGCCTGCCTACTCTTTGTGATCGTTGGAAGCCCGCTCGGCATTCTCACAAAGGGTGGCAACTTCGGCACGAGCGCCATGTACTCTCTCGGCTTCTACGTAATCTATTGGATGTCCATGATCGGTGGCGAAGAGTTTGCCGATCGCGGCTACCTGTCCCCATTCCTTGCCATGTGGCTCGGCAACATCATCATCGGCATCATCGGTGTTTGGATCACGGTTAGGGTGAATAATCGATAGTTGCGAATTACGAATTACGAATTACGAATTACGAATTACTAATGACGCTGATCAAATCAATCGGTATCTGCAAGAAGTTGGTAACTGGTAATTGGTAATTGGTAACTCGTAATTGGTAACTGGTAACTCGTAACTCGTAATTGGTAACTGGTAATTGGTAATTGACAACTCTCTTACCAAACAAACCTGTTCAGCGCCAGCGAGGCTCGTTGAAAGGCCTCGTCGACAGTGGCACCGGTAGCCGTGAGGTGCCCCATCTTGCGACCCATGCGGACATCTTTCTTGCCGTAGAGGTGGAGTGCAACGTCATCAACCTTGAGCATTTCAAGAACGCTGTCGGGGATACCGCTGCCTGTGCGCTCACCCAACAAGTTGATCATGCATGCAGCAGGTACGCGCATGGCTGCAGAGCCAAGTGGGAGGTTCGTAACGGCTCGAAGACAGTTTTCAAACTGTGATGTGTGGCACGCTTCAATGGTGTAATGTCCGCTGTTGTGTGGACGCGGAGCGATCTCGTTAAAAACGATGTCATCGTCTGACGTCAGGAACATCTCGATTCCAAACACGCCGACACCGTTGATCGTCTCTACACAAGCTATCGCGATATCCTGTGCACGCTTCAGCAGTGGTGCTTCAATCGGCGCGGGTGCGAGCACCGTAACGCAAATGTGACCCTGTTGGATTGTCTGCACACAAGGGTACACGGCGATCTCTCCGCGCTTGTTACGGGCAACCATTACCGCCAGTTCTTTGGTAAACGTTACAAATGATTCGGCGAGCAGGGGGCGAGGGTCTTCCCCTTCCATGAACCTGCGCCACACCATATCGATCTCTGTTTCACGCTTGATCGTAGCGTTTCCGTAACCGTCGTATCCAAACTTGCGGGTCTTGGCAACAAATGGGTAGCCATGCTTGGCACCAAAGTCGATCAGATCCTGCTTTGTGGCTATCTCAGCAAAGTGAGGCGTGGGAACACCAGCTGCTGAGAACGTCTGCTTCTGAATGAACTTGTCCTGCACAAGGCGCATGGTATCTGGTGTCGGGAAAACAAGTCTGCGCTCTGCGATCACATCAAGGATCTCAGGATCGATGAATTCGTTTTCTAGCGTGATGATGTCAGAGGCCTGAATGAATGCTTCAAGATCTTCCGGATTCTTCCAGCCGCCTGGGAATTCTTTCTTGGTCATGATGCCGGCGGGAGAATCTGCACCGTGTTCAATCACGGCAACACGAAGCCCCATACGATAGGCCTCTTGAGCCGTCATCTTGGCGAGCTGCCCGCCCCCTAACAAACCGAGTGTGAAGGGTTCTGATGGGTTGTAGATCGATGGGAGCATAGCGATGTCTGATTACGATTGCGGAACTGATTCAATGACCACGACAGCTAAAGCTACGGTGGCCGTGTGACTAATGCTTACGTGAATAGTATGGCCTGCCCACCGCTCCTGCATGGTACCGAAGAGCTCCATAATGGGTTCGCCTGAGGGGAGGTTGCGAATGCCAACTTGCCTGAACGACATGCCATCACGCATTCCTGTCTTAACGGCCTTCGAAAAGGCCTCCTTTGCGGCAAAACGAGCGGCATAATGAAGAAAGCGTGTTTCCCCGAAGCGATTGCAGTAGTTGATCTCCTCTTCCGTAAACACTTTTACAAGAAAGCGTTCGCCATACTCTTGCAATGCTGCTTGAATGCGCGGGACATCTACAACGTCGGTACCGATGCCGATGATCATGTCATTGCCTCGAGAATCTGAGGTAGTATCACGGCGCTGGTTCCGCTCAGTACATGATGCACGTGAGGAGTCAACGATGTTTGATTGGGATTGATCTCCACGATCTGTGCACCAGCCATCTTGGCCGTATACGGGAGTCCTGCTGCCGGCCATACATCAGCGCTTGTGCCGATAACAAGCATCACATCGCACGTGCGCGCTGCTTCTTCTGCCGCTGCAAAGACATCTTCTGGAAGGTCCTCACCGAACCACACAACGTTTGGACGCATCGAACCCGAGCATGATGGACACGTGAGCTCATCGTCGCTACGCACACCATGACAGCCATTGCAGCGGTTCTCGTGAATGTTCCCGTGTACTTCGAGCACGCGAATACTGCCCGCACGCTGGTGAAGTCTGTCTACATTTTGCGTAGCAAGAGTAAAACTCGCACCGAACATCTTCTCAAGCTTTGCGATGGCAACGTGACCAGCATTCGGCTCAACACTGTTGATGATCGCACGACGATAGTTGTACCAATCACGAACGCGGTCGGGATTCGCCAGGAATCCATCCATGCTCGCCAGCTCGTACGGCGAGAATCGTGCCCAGAGTCCGTCAGGATCACGAAACGTTGCAACACCCGACTCCGCGCTTACACCTGCACCGGTAAGCACGCAGATACGCGCGCTGGTGTCGAGCAGATGTGCTACCGCGTGAAGGGGGCTGGTACTCATGAATTCTGCAGTTGATCCTCGAGAAGCAAGTAGGCCTTGAGAAGCTCATCAAGGTCGCCGTCCATCACTGAATGCACATCCGTGATCTTGGTTTCGGTGCGGTGGTCGTTAACCATTGTGTATGGCTGGAAGACATACGAGCGGATCTGCGAGCCCCATTCGATCTTCTTTTTTGAGCCTTCAATGGCAGCCTTGGCCGCTTCTTCTTCTTCACGACGTTGTTGATAGAGTCGTGACTTGAGCATCTTCATGGCGTGCTCTCGATTCAGAAGCTGAGAGCGCTCTTGCTGACACGCCACAACGATGCCTGATGGGATGTGACGCAAACGCACAGCTGTTTCGACCTTGTTGACGTTTTGTCCGCCCTTACCCCCAGATCGAAATGTATCCATTTCAACATCAGCCGGGTTGACCACGATCTCTACTTCATCATCAACTTCGGGGTAAACGAACACTGATGCGAACGACGTGTGACGTCGGGCGTTGGAGTCATACGGACTGATGCGCACAAGCCTGTGCACGCCGTTTTCAGCTTTGAGAAATCCAAAGGCATAGCGTCCGCGGATCTCAAGCGTACAGCTCTTGATACCGGCCGTATCGCCCTCCTGCTCTTCCGCTAGATACACTTCGAAGTCGTGCTTCTCAGCCCAACGAGTGTACATACGCATGAGCATCTCAGCCCAATCTTGAGCCTCGGTGCCGCCGGCACCAGCGTTGATGGTTAGGATCGCATTACGGTTGTCGTCCGGTCCCGACAGGATCTTGCGCAGCTCGAGCTCATCTACAGCTTTCGCGCTACGGTCTGCTTCTGCGATAATCTCTGCTTCCATCGATGCATCGTCTACTTCTTCTGCGAGCTCGATGAGGGCCTGAACATCACCAACACTTTGCTCGGCGTTTTTCCAAGCATCAACCCAGTCTTTGAGTCCGGCTGTTTCGCGCATAACCTTTTGCGCATTCTGTGCATCGTCCCAGAATCCTGGGGCCTGCGTGAGCATCTCACGCTCGGCTATCTCGTCAAGTTTACGATCGATGTCAAAGGAACCTCCGCAGTTGGTCCACACGGTCGCGGAGAGTTGCTATCTGTTGTTTTTGTGGTTCGAACATGATGCAAAACTACATCAGCGGACTGGATAACGTCAGGATCCAGCCAAAGCTGCCCTGGGATGAAAGAGGTCCAACCGGCCAGCGAGCATCAACACGGAGGAAGATCAGATCGCTGATGTATGATGGAATCCGGGAAACAGCGAATCCTGCTTCCATGTAATAGCCGTTAGAAGAATCAAAGAGCTGATTAGCTGTAAGGGGCTTTGCACGCTGCACAACGTTCGTAGCGCTGAAGCGTCCAATCAGGTCCACACCTCGGCCAAATGAGAGACTGGGCAGACCAATTGCCCGCCACCAGAGGTCCGTAAAGTTATGCTCAGCATGCAGCGTTGCATACTCCGTGCCGGCAAACCGGTTGATATTGATCGTTGCAAACATGTTGGTCATGCCAAGCACTGGGAAGCTTCGCAATGTCACAAACCGAAACTGCTGCGGCGTCTCTGCCGGTTGCAGACCGCCCTCGAGCGTCAGATCTAACATCATGGGCGCATATCCCGTGCGTACCGTCGGGATATGCCCCGTGATACTCGCATCAATGCTCCAGAAGGATGTGTTCGATGAAAGTTCCGTCCCATAGATACCATGTAACGACCCCGTGACGGGATCATCCTTCGAAGAACCGAAGAGATTGCCAACAGAGTTGCCGCCCTCTAGAATCTGTGTTCGAACGCCCAGAATACGATAGTTGCCAGGTGCGGCTAAGGCCTGTTCACGCTTGAGATCTTCGAGCAGCGGTGCGTTGTACTGGCGTGCCCACGAGCCCCCTACTGTTGTAACGCCCCACGGCGCACGAAGGCGAAGTCCGAGGTCGAAACCATCTCGACGGTAGAAGTCTGAGAACTCTGCATAAATCAGGTTTGTAACATCGATTGAGCTGAAGCCAAGCTGTGCATTTCGCGCATCCTGGATTGAGGCGATCGATGAGAAGACCGAGCCTAAGGCGTTCAGGCCATAGCCACGGGATCGAAACAGCCGCACATCAAGATCCGCACGGCCTACGCGGGTTCCCGCGCTGCCGAATCCGGCAGAGGCAGTAAAGCGCAGACGTGGCGCAACAACGGCAAGTGCCGGACCGTACAATGTACCCGTGATTCCTGTTCGATTGATATACGGGTCTAATCCGAATGCTATACTTCCAATGCTACCTATGTTGAACATTGAGCCAGCTAGTGGTCCACGCGGACTGTCATCATCGTCCTGTGGATCAGCCTTCTTTATGCTGTCCTGCCGGGCATAGATCTGCCGTTCTTCGTCTGTCTGCTCTGCAAAGGCGTACTTGTCCCAGTACTCCTGCTTGGCTGAATCCGCCTCTGCATCTACGACAATTCGACTATTGCCATCTCTACTCCGCACCTCTACAGTAGCGCCCCGTGCATCCGTCTTCACGCGCGAATCAGCAGAGTCTGGATCTACTACTGGAAACAATGAATCAGGTACATCGATGTTTGCCCGCACGGAGCTTACGTTGATCTGAGCCACAACACTTGCCTTAAACTCTACAAACGGCATGAGTTTGATTTTGAGTTCTGCAGACGCCTGCTGATACGTCGGCACCCAGAGTGTGTCTTGTATGCGGTCATACCGCTGCTCGATCACAAAGTTCTTCAGGAACGGAAACGCCGTCTCCTGGGATGGTGCAAATCGCGCTGCTACTACCTGATAGGAGTCTTCGTAGATACTCAGTACCCCCTCATATCCTGGAAACAGCCTCGACTTTGGGGCAAAGGATATCTCATAGACCCAGAGATTGTCGAGAAGTACTTTTCGATCGATAACAAAGTTGTATTCATCAAGCGCATTCTTGCCAAGGGGCGTTACGAGCCGTGTGTTAAGAACATTGTTTTCATCTTCTGTGAAATCAAAGAACACATCGAAGACTGCAAGATTATCCTGGGCCGGAATGTTTGCTGTCTGACGTCGTTGTGTGATACGTGTGTATTTGCGCTCAGTTGGAATACGCTGCTCCGTGATCGTTGAGAACGTTTCGGTTATGATCTCCGAAGGTCCCTCTCGCTTGCTCAGTGCTCCGGCACTCAGTATTGCCTTCACCTTTGAATACAACGTCTGTTCCAGCGAGCGAATCTTCTGATTGTTCAGATCCTTCTTGGCAATCGCACGCTTGATCACTTCCTGTGCGCTGATCGACTCTTCGACGCTCACATTGGGCAGATTCACGTTTGTAGGCATAAGGGCGATACGCACATCGGAGGCTCCAGCTACGATATCAATCGCACGCTGCTCATACCCAATTCCTCGCACTTGTAGCTGCGTCGTTGACGTTGGAACCGGCAATCGAAACTTGCCACCACTCTTGGAATAGGTGCCCAGTGAAGCCCCCTTTGCGCGAATCGCAACACCCGGAATAGGCCGTTTGGTAAGGCTATCAACGATGATTCCGTTGATCACAGAGCCGTCATCGGCATGCAGCGTAGACACCGCCCAAAACAGCATCACAATCCAAAACAAGATTCTAAACAACATGAGTACTAGTGTCGTAGTTGAAGAAAGTCGTAGCAAATGAGACATTCCGAAGGATGATGTTGCGACCCGAAATGAGCCGGCAAGGTTTCGCCGGCAATTTATTCAACTCATCGTGAGGGAGGTACTAATGAAACGATTTCTTGTTGCGGTCGCATTGATCGCATCGACGACGCTTTGCTCGTATGCACAGAGTGAGCCTACATCGCAGCATCAGTCTGGATCTAGCGCATTGCTGTTCGACCTAAAGGGGCTCTCGGACATTGGTGCAGAAAACTACCGCGGCGGTCTCGGTGCGATGACCTTTATCTCGAACAACCTCGCCTTACGGGCTGGTATTGGATTCTCCAATGCTGTTGAAACAAAGAACAACTCGGCTCAGGAAGAAACCACGGCAATGTCGTTTACAATCACACCTGGCGTGCGATACAATGTTTACGACAACGACAACATCGCGCTGTATGCAGGGGGCGAAGTTCTCTTCGGCCTCGGCGAGATCAAGAATGATGCAGCAGGCTCGCAGATCAGCAAGGTGAGCGCAACAACATTTGGTGGCGGTGTCTTTACTGGCGCAGAGTGGTTTCCTTGGAGGCACGTTTCGCTCATGCTTGAATATGGCATTGGATACAAGGCCTCCACAAGCAAGATCACCAATGCCGCAGGTACAGAGACGGATGGACCCGAAACATCGGACATTTCTCTTGGGCTTACCTCGGCAAACTTCACACTGGCTTGGTACTTCAACTAAGGGGTTGCTGTAATGTCAATGTGCCGCCTCGTCTGGATCTCCCTTCATGCATTCGCAGCCTTGATCGGATCTCTGCATCAGTCTTTACATGCCCAGACGAACCACGTACCGCTCACGATGCCCCGTCAGCGCGTGGTCCAATCCTGCGGGGCGGCACTACTGACAACAAACCCTACAACGCCGTTCTCGCTGAGCACAATAGTTGGTCTTACATCTGTTGGTACGTATCGATCGCTGAATCATCGACTCATGCTTGGTTTCTGGATTCCCGTCGAGGTCGTTACATCCGTGGGCTCTGGGTCTGATGTTGTGACTGGTGCTCGTGTATGGACATGGCCCAATCCGTTCCGCGACAACCTGCACATCGAGGTGACGCATCCGTTTATTGAGTTTGCTCATGCAGACATCTACAACAACCGTGGGTCACTGATCCGATCGGTCACACCCAACCAACTGCGACCAGATGCTGCGCTCTTCCTATGGAATGGTCTCGACGCAGGAGGTACTCCGGTAGCAAACGGACTCTATACCGTGCGGGTGAGCGTACAACAGTTTTCCAGTACTACTCGCGAACACTTTTCGGCCACTATCTCTTGCAATCGCTAGGCACGCTATGACAATGCAAAGGCTACAGCACATCGGGCTGATGATACTCGCGATCGTGGTAATGATAGCTACAACGCAGAGTGCTCATGCTCAGTCTGAAGACACAGGTATACCCCGACTGCTTTCGTTTCAGGGAGTGCTCATTCAACCGGACGGGACAGTCTATTCAGATGGTCAGTACGTAATCTCTGTCAAGCTGTTCACTGTAGCAACAGATGGCTCGCCTGTCTATGCTGATGAGTTGAGTACTGCCGTGATTGGCGGTGTGTTCAACCTCATCATTGGCGAGCAAGTAAGTCTTCGTGATGTCGACTTTACCCAGCAACTCTGGCTAGAGATAGGTCTTCCCGGAACCGCTCAACAAGCATTCTCACCACGAACCAAGCTCACATCGGCCCCTTATGCCATGGCAGCACACTCGTCTGTTGTTGCCGGTGGGCTGCTACCCAATGCAAAAGGGGCCGTGCTGAGTTTGAATGGTGCAAGTGGTGATCTTCGGCTCAGTGGTACAGGCGGACTCGTCATCACGCAGAATGGCACCGATATCAACATCGATGCATCGAGCGTGGTGGGAAGCATCACCATAACGACACTCGATTCTGTCATCCGCATCACGAACCCAAGTTCTTCTGCCGTAAAGCTTGGGGTAAACGACTCATCCATTGCGTCACGGCATCTTAGGTCAACGGGCGTTGCGCCGGGTACATACGGAGATTCAACGCACATTCCTCGAATCACGGTGGGCAAAGATGGGCGTATCACGTCGATCTCCACAATGCCCCTTACCGTAGTGACAATGCCTATCGCCTCTGGCAGATACATCAACACTACAACTACACGCCAGTACTCCATTACAATCGATACACGGAATTCCACACCGGTAGCCATCGAGAATCTGCTGGCCTCAGCTCGAATTCTCATCACGATGGAATCGACCGGTTCCTCGAGCACGGGCGTAATCTCAAATCGAACGGCTCAGGGATTTACAGTCGATTTCACAGGGGGATTGCCCCCTAACGCAGCTTTCAATTGGATTGTCTTGAATCTCTAGACATCCGCACATTCTCATTCACCACCTTTATTGGAGATGCACATGCGCATAACCACAATCTTGACACGCCTACGTGTCGCTCTTACTCTTGCGGTCCTCATTACGGTACCGTATGAATCCTTCGCTCAGCTGCCTTTCGAATCACGAGAGATCAAGTTGCAGGGTTCGGCAGCCGGATCTCTGTCAATCGTAGCTCCTTCAACCGTAACCACGCCATACACCATCACGCTTCCTAATGCCGTGGGTAGCACCGGTTCTTTGCTGTATAGCAACACAACAACAGGTGGTCTGACATGGACTGGTGCTCCGGGCGGAACGGGATACTCGCTCCGTTGGAACGGGACTGCAATCGAATGGGTAGACCCTGCAGGTGCCGACAACCCGAACTGGTCTCTTACGGGCAATGCTCTCGGTGCTACTGGTGTTCTCGGTTCTTCAACGAATCAGGGCATAAGTATCATCACGAACAACTTGGAGCGTATGTCCATCACAGGTAGTGGCGTCATTGGCATCAATGATGGGACCAATGCTGGTGCTACAACCAACATCGGTAAAGACGGCAACACTGTCAACCTCCTGGGTACCTCCAACCTCACCGGGGCAACGAACATCAATACATCGACTGGCACATTTGCTACGAACATCGGTACTGGCACCACTGCAGGAACGGTAACTATCGGTAGAACCGGTGGCACCATCACAACAGTTGGTACGCTGGGTCATACTGGAGACGTGAATATGACAGGCGATCTTGATGTTACTGGCAACGTTAATCTTGTCGGTACTACTCGTGAACTACAAATGAATGGTGCTGCCGGATCCATTGGCAACGTACTTGTATCTAAGGGAACAGGCGCAACGCCAGAGTGGCAAAGCATCAATAGCGCAATTGGTATTCGTAGTGTTGCACTCGTAACAACGGCTGCCGGTGCAACATCACACACTGTTACCGGTTTAACAACACTGACGGCAACTGATGCAATTCTTGTTACACTTGAAGGAAGTACATCAGTAACCGCAACAGTTACTTCACGCACTCCTGGAACAGGCTTCACCGTCACGTTCTCTGGTGCATACAGTGGCAAGTTTAGCTACATGGTTCTCGCAGCTCAGTAAACATCGGTTCTGCTTACTCCGGCATTGCGCCGGAGTGAGGTGCACCGACAATACATCACCAGGGATCGAAGAACATGAATCACATATCGTATCTGTGTGCGTTGACGACAATAGGGTGCATTTTGCTCTCGGTGCAGGTACACGCTCAATTGCCGCTGCTCACACGACAACTGAACATTCAACACAACGGCAATGGTAAGGTGGTGCAACTTCTTGCTCCAACGCTCGATTCGACGTATTCGCTCACACTTCCTTCGGCACAAGGTTTAGCTGGATCGGTACTCTCAAACGACGGATCCGGCGGGCTTAGCTGGATTGCTCTGCTCAATGGCGCAACTATCAATGGCACCGCCAACTACCTTACGAAATACACTTCAGCCACTGGACTTGGAACTAGTATCCTTTATGACAATGGTGCGACACTTGGCGTGGGCACAACATCTCCTGATGGTCGATTCCAACTCAATACTTCCAGCGCGTCTGAAAAGGGCCTCATCATTCGAGGGGCAGCAAGCGCTACTGCAAACCTATTAGAGGTACAGAACAGCAGTGGCAGTCAGCAGTTGGTGATCGGCGCCAATGGCGACCTTTCAACAATACGAAGCGTGACCTACAATTGGCCAACGAGTAAGCCTTCTGAAGCAGCAAGTGGAACCCAACTCGGCGGAGGTGTGCTGGAGGTATCGTCATCGGGTACCATGTCCTGGCGTCAAATGGCCGTTGCAACGGCAACACTGAACTTCCCGATAACTGCTACACGCAACTCATCTGACTTAACGGTTACTATTACGGGAGCGGCCTCGGGCGACGCTGTATCTCTGGGCGTTCCGAATGCAGCCGTGTTAGTGAACACGTGCTACACGGCATGGGTGTCAGCTGCAAACACTGTAACCATTCGATTCAACAACTACGATAATGCCGACAAGGATCCGGCATCTGCCGTCTTCAAAGTGATGGTGTTTAAATAGCCTTAAACCCTGCATATTGCACGAGCATCCAAGAGCGGATCATCCAACGTAAGCGTGCAATCATGAAGCAAACTCTCACTGTAGGTCTCACAATTGTGTTCGCAGCCATTGCCGCACTGGCACAAGGTTCAGCGCCCACATGGTCTTCCAACGTCGCAAAGATCATCTACAAGAATTGCACTCCATGCCACCGCAGCGGAGAGATAGCCCCTTTCACACTTGAATCGTATGAGCAGGCGGTTGACTTCGCATATTCTATCAAGCGGGCAGTGACGAAGAAGGAAATGCCACCGTGGCCTCCGGTAAAGGGTCATGGTAGTTTCGTTGGGGATCGTTCTCTCACAGAAGACGAAATTCAAACAATCTCAGACTGGGTAGATGCAGATACTCCTTCGGGCGATCTTGCAGCCGCTCCTAAGCTCCCAACATTTCCGAGTGGTTCGCAGCTTGGCAAGCCCGATATGGTACTCACCATGAGCGAAAGGTGGACCGTTCGGGGAAACAATCGCGACGTCTATCGGTTCTTCGTGCTGCCGACAAATCTTCTGCGTGATCGACACATCAAAGCGCTGGAATTCCGTCCGGGAAATGCCGCCGTAGTTCACCACGTGCTTTACTTCCTCGATACAACGGCTACAGCGCGCAAGAAAGATGCGGAAGATCAGCTCCCCGGTTATTCCGGTTTTGGCGATCCAGGATTTGAATCTGCCGCCTCGTTTCTCGGGTGGGTTCCAGGCGCACAGACGCGATTCTATCCGCCCACGATCGGCGCTACGATGCACAAGAACTCTGATCTGATTATTCAAGTGCATTACGCCCCTTCAACGACAGAACAGTACGACCAATCACACGTGAACGTATTCTTCCATGAAAACGACGACGTGCGTCAGGTGCAGGAGTTCCCTATGTCGCCCAACAACTTGGTGGCTGGGCAGAAGTTCATCATTCCAGCCAATAAGGTACCGATCTTTACCACATCGTATACCACTCCACTCGAGATCAGCTTGCTCGGAATCGCTCCGCATATGCACCTTCTAGGGCGCGACTGCAGGGCTTTTGCTGTAACACCCAAGGGTGATACGATCAACCTCATCAAGCTCGATCAATGGGACTTCCATTGGCAAGGGGGCTATACGTACAAGAATCCTGTTCGTATCCCACGTGGCTCTAAACTCCACTACATCGCTACATACGACAACACGATCAATAATCTGAACAACCCCAATAATCCGCCAAAAGAAGTTCGATGGGGCGAGGGAACAACAGATGAAATGCTACTGTGCTACTTTCACTGGCTCCCCTATCAGCCGGGTGATGAATCGATCGATATGGACACACCAATTCCGACATCCGTTCATGAGCGCGAGCTCCTCAAAGGCCTGGACGTTTCTGTGGTGCCCAACCCCAGTCGTGAGCGCATTCGCATGATCATCGAAAGTGATCAGGAGCGTACTGCTACTATTGAACTGATTGACGTCTCAGGAAACCGCGTCTATCATGACGCCCAGCCGCATATGGTTCAGCAAGGACTTTCAGACTCGAACGTAGATGTTAGCCACCTGCCAGCGGGAAAATACACTCTTCGTGTATCGACCGAATTGGGCGCAACGTCGGTGCCGGTTGTGATCATGCGCTAGGACGCTGACCAAATACGGCACTTCCCACGCGCACTATGGTCGAACCTTCGGCGATAGCCCACTCAAGATCGTGTGACATACCCATAGAAAGCTCAGTGGCCTGCGGTAGAATGCTCAGACTAAGATCACGCAGTTCGCGAAGCATGGCGAATCCTTTGCGAACAGTTATCTCATCATCGACGTTCGCTCCGATTGTCATGAAGCCCCTTACGCGCATGGTCGAATAAGCGGAGATCATTTCGACGAATGCTGGTGCATTATCCGGATGAAGTCCATGTTTGCTTTCTTCAAACGACGTATTCACCTCGATCATGACGTCGATCACTCTTTGCTTCTTTGTGCACTCGTTATGGATTGCCTCGACAAGTGACTGACGATCTACTGATTGAATGCAACTGGCACGACCAACCACGTCCTTGACCTTATTCGTTTGGAGGTGACCAATGAAGTGCCATGTGATTGGTAGATCTGCCAACTCTGATGTCTTTGGCACAAGTTCTTGGACACGATTCTCCCCAAAGAGAGTTTCACCTGCTTCAAAAGCTGAGCGAAGAACGTTATCGGTTTGTGTCTTTGTTGCCAGCATAAGTTGAACGCTCTGCGGCAATCGATGATACAAGGAGCAAGCCAGATCGATTCGTTCGTGCACTGCCTTGAGATTTTCTGCAATCTGATTCATCAACGAAATTACAGGCAATTGTTCGTCGCCGCACACATCCTTTTCGCGATATTGCGATGGTGCAAATACCGCAAATGATAAACAGATTGATGCCAACCACGAATAGTGGTCGTTGCGTTGCAGCCCTACTACTTGGGTTAGCCATTGCCTCTGGTATTCCCGAGTCTGTCCCGTTTTTTGAACCAGCAGCTACAATCTTTGTTCGCATCTCTACGTTTGCCGTATTGCCGTACATGATACTGGAACTGCTTTGTTCAATTGGCAGTCTGTCTGACCAGAGCCTACGGGTGGTCGTACGAACCGGAGCTATGACCATCGCTGCCCTGATAACAATTGCTGCTATTGCATGCCTGTATACACCATCGTTACTGCCAGAGATGGTCACATCTGGTTTTTTCACGCCAGCAATGCTCGATGTTGCTGAATCAGGAAACCTCTACGATACGTTCTTTCCATTCAATATCTTCAAAGCGTTAACAGAGGACAACTACCCAGCAATTGTTATCGTCAGCCTAGCTGCAGGGGTTCTATTGCAGCAGGTTGAACGCAAGGGTGTATTGCTAGCCCCATTAGATCAGCTTCGCGCGGTCATCAGCAGATTCAACGGGTACATTGCACGAGTCATGCCTCTCGGAGTGCTGGCATTGACGATAGTATCAACCTCTGATATCGACTTCAATGAGTTGTACAAACTACATGCACTGCCAGTGGTTACGCTCTGTGGAGCAATGGCCCTGATTGTCGTGATGATAGGGGGCGTGGTCAGTTTTACATCATTGCGACTGTTAGACGTGCTACGCGCATTACGGGGGCCCATTGCTGTTACCTTCAGCAGTGGGAGCTTGTTCATTGCATTGCCAATGATCGTTGAATCATTGCGAACGCTCCTGAAGTCAGAATCACATTCAAACGCTCAACACATCGATTCACTATCTGAGCAGATTGGTACAAGTATCTCCATCGGCTATGCCCTACCGTCTGTTGGGCAAGTCTTTATGGTCTCTATTGTGCCCTACATGGCGTGGTATATCGATCGCCCGATGGATCTACTATCACGATTGAAGATGCTGATTACTGCCATACCGACAGTTACCGGCGGCATCGCGATTGCTATACGCAAAGAGGTTGTTGCGTCACACTTACCACCCGATGTTATGGAAGTGCTAAGTGTGAACTATGAATGGATAGCCCGTCTTGAGAAGTCGCTATCTGCTGTAGGACTGCTTGCACTTGCAATGGTTCTCGCGGCCATGTATAACAAGACGTTTCGCGTTCGATACACTCGACTTGGGGCCATGCTTTTCTGCGCGTCAACGATAATCGTTGCCTCGTCATTGCTGGTGCCAACCTACTTGGCGAGTGCACTGTCGTCCACGTATGTCAACGATGACATTCTGCTTAGGCTACGCCCAATAGTACCTGAGCTTCAGAAGTCCACAATGGTAAGAGTCTACAATACACGTGATTCTGCATTTCAAGATCTGTCGCCTATGCCGGTGCGACTAGATTCTATTCGAAAGCGTGGATTTGTGCGGGTTGCAGTGAATTTGGTTGGTTTACCCTATGCTCGACTTGATGAACATGGTACGTTGTTGGGACATGACATCGACGTTGTACAAGCGTTAGCTCAGTCGCTGAACGTAAGTATCAGATATTACGTTGCTCCATTGAAACTCATCGACACCCTCGTTGGCTCAGAACGTGTTGACATTGCAATCGGCCAACTTCCTGATTTCACCCTTTTACACAGTGGACTCAACATCAGTGCTGGCTATCAGACAGTGCATGGTGCATTCCTTGTTGAGGACAAGCACTATCAAGCTCTTGCAAAGGCTCGTGAAGGTACATTAGGGCGTCCGTTCATCATTGGTGTACCAGATAAAGTAGACCTTACGTCCGCACTGAGATATGCTATAGCGAAAAAGCTGAGTTACCTGCCTGCACCTGCTGATGTTCGCTTTGTACGACTCCCTTCGATCAAGGAGTTCATAGCATCGCATCACAAACTCGGCATCGACGCAATGCTGACCACAGCCGAGGCAGGTGCAACGTTGGCCATTCTGCATCCCGAGTTTACAATGTACCCAACCTTTGGACGTGAATTGTCGTCGTCACTTGTTATGCTGATAGCGGGCGATAATGATGTATTCGAAGAATTCATTGATGTTTGGATAGCCTCTGAAACACAACGTGGACTCTTCAGTTTACTTCACAAACACTGGATACAGGCGATTCCATCTGAATCGGACGACTACTTGTAAAGGCTTGATTACGCATGATGAGTGTTTTGTTACAACGATTGAAGTCCACATCCTTTGGGGCCAAGTGCCTACTCGGCCTGATGCTTGGGATACTTGCCTCTTGGCTTGTTCCGCACTATACAGACTATTGGTCGGTAGTTGGTACGATCTTCATTCGAGCGTCGCAATTGGTCACGATGCCCTTCATCATGCTCGAGCTAGCATGTTCCTTGGGTGGCCTTAGCAGCAATTCTCTGCGCACTCTGCTGCGTACTGGTGGACTCGTCTTCCTTCTGCTAGTGATCGTTGCCAGCATCGCTGTGATCATTGTCCCAACATGGCTGCCCCCTCTCACATCATCGAACTTCTTTAGCCCGAGTCTGCTAGCAGAACCGCCACAGATGAACCTGATCGAGAAGTTTCTTCCCTTCAACATCTTTACGGCAATGGCCGAAGACAACTTCCCTGCCGTTGTGCTCTTTAGCGCATTTGCGGGACTTGTTCTGCAGGGCATAAAGGAACGCGATGTTCTACTGGTGCCCATGAACAGCGCTCGTGAGCTCTTCCGCAAGCTCAACAAGGTTGTGCTCAAGATGACGCCAATAGCAGTGTTCTCACTTGTTAGCACAACGTTGTCTGCTGCCAACACTGATGAACTCATACGATTACATGCGCTACCAGTGATTGGCCTAACCGGTGCTATGCTCCTAGCCATCACCGTGATTGGCCTTACCATGAGCTTCTCGACTCTTACATGGAAAGAGCTCTGGTCTATCATCAAAGCGCCCCTTATCCTCACAGCAAGCACATCGAATCTCATCATCAGTCTGCCCACCCTGGTAGCAAGCCTCCAGGACGTTCTCACGGAGAAGTTCAAAGACCGTAATACCGACATTATATCTACGACGCATGAACAGATCGGTGCCGCAGTCCCGGTGGGTTTTGCGCTCCCAACACTTGGTCAAGTATACATGCTGATGATGGTACCATTCATGGGTTGGTACGCCGATAGGTCCTTCACCATTATGCAAAAGCTGCATATGCTTGCTACTGGAATCCCAGGTTCGATAGGGGGCATTCGTTCCGTTGTCCGACAGGAGCTTGCAGCTGCATCACTACCAGAGAATCTGCTCAACATCTTCTTTCTCAACACAGAGTGGATCTATCGTACCGAGAAGACACTCTCATTGATTGGTTTGATCGTACTTGTGATCTGTATCGTTGGCGTTACAACTGGAACTCTTCGATTGAACAAGCGACGATTGTTTAGCACGCTTGCAACCTCGCTGTCACTTGGCGCGTTCATGACGCTAGGCATTTTTGCACTTCTAACGAACACGCTTGCTGGTTCGTATAAGAAGAACGAAGTGTTGATGTCGCGCAAGCCCCTTGTAGAAGTGCGTAACTCAATCACTTCACATGTCAAAGTTGCTTCTATTGACGAGGTATCGGAAGCCAAGTTCCCTCGGCAGACTGCACGTCTAGACTCGATACGCATGAGGGGGGCAATCCGTATCGGCATCAAGACTCTTGATGTTCCTTGGTCATTTCGTTCGCAAACAGGCAGGCTCATCGGATATGATGTAGACGTAGCCCAGACGATTGCCAACTTCAGTGAACTGCGTGTTCAACTCGTCGAGGCACCGCTCGACGTGCTTGAGCAGATGCTCACCAATGAGCAGCTTGACCTAGTCCTCGGAGGTATTGAGGAAAACGCCTACCGGGCGGCACGGATTCATACGAGCAATGGGTATCAGACCATTCATCGTGCGCTTGTTGTTTGGCATGATATGGTGCAAAAGGTTCAGAGTGCAGAGCTTCGGAAGCCTGATAGCCCGATTCGCATTGCCGTTGCAGACAGGTACCTTCCGTCATCGGATCTCAAAGATGCGATCGAGACACATCTTGGGTCACCGGGACCACCTGTTCCCGTATCATTTGTCCGCATACCAGATGTTCAGTCCTTCTTTGCACAAGGTGAACCGAGCGCGTATGATGCTTTGCTGTGGAATGCTGAAGGAGGCTCTGCATGGAGCGTGTTGTACCCGAAGACCGACGTACTCTCCGTCTTCGGTGGTGAACTCCCGAATCAGATGGTCATGTTACTTGCTGGCGACGATGTAGCATGGCACCGCTACATTGATGAATGGATCGCGATTCAGACCTCGGAAAAGCTCTTCGACAGACTCTATCGTCACTGGATCTTGGTCAGCGAGTAGTGCACGATCGTACGACCTCCGCGCGAAATCACAAGCGTGTAGGCTCCGTTTGGAAGGTCGGCAACATCGATGAAGAGACTTTGTGTTGCTGACTCGATCGCGCGCACCAGCTTGCCATCGGATGTATACATATGGATCTTACTACCAATGAGTTCTGGAGATGTAACTCGACATGTGGTCGACATTGGATTGGGTCCAACGATTACACCCTCGCGCTGTTCAGCAACGTTTGTGAGAACTCCTGTTACAAACGAACTCCGCTCACCATAAACGCCCGTTGCATCAGCGTTGGCACTGCGGACACGCCAGAAATACCTCTTGTTGTTCTCTAGTCCGCGAACCAAGATCGATGTGTCTTGATAGTTATCGATGTGAACGATAACCGGATTGAAGGCAGCGTTTGGTGAGACCTCGATTCCATACGATGCCGCTTGAGGTACATTCTCCCACGTGAGCATCGCTTGCGCTACATCACGAGCACCGTTAAGGGGCTCGCGCAGCACTGGTGGACGCACCGCTGTCTGAAAGGTCCACGTCTCCGAGATCGGTCCTGCACCACCGCCACCGTAGGGCTCGACGTTCCATGAATACATTACCGGACCCTGCGCAAGCCCCTTGACCTCGAGCTTTGTATCGGAAACGCCTTGAATGGTCTTGTTCAGTGCCGGCTGATTGTCAACTGTGAGGCGCACAGTATAGCTGATTGCAGATGCCGATGCATTCCACGTAAGCACCGTATCAGGGAGAACGCCACGCGTCGTTGATGTTGGAGAAACCAGCGTTGTGGATGTAGGCTTCTCTGGCAACGTTCGAATGGTGCCAACAAGTACGCCACGTCCATGAGAAGCGATAGCAATACGCTTATCACTTGCGCGCGTTACGACCATGTCACATGGAACATTGCCAAGTTCGTCTAGCGCCGTTGGTGTCCACACCGTTGACATACCATTCGTGCTTGGCGTGAAGTACAATCCTGTTGATGTGGCAGCAACGAGTACGTTTGAGACTGAGTCGAATGGCACGATACCAACCCAATTCACGGCTGGACCATTCCCCGATCCCGAAGGGGCTTCTTCAAGATTTCCGGCAATGGCTTGCCACGTGGCTCCTGCATCTGTGGTTTCCCAAATGCTGATGAGCCCGTAATTCGAGAAACACGCCACAAGATGCTTGTGATCGCGCGAATCGATCGTAATGCTATTTACATATCCGCCACTACGCATCGTAGACCACGTGATATCGCGCGGCGTTGGATTCCCTATCTCTGCAGAATCGAGCATATAGATCTTACCATTGGTCGTGCCGTAGTAGACCCGGTGGTGTTTGCCATCGTTGGTTACCGTTGGTGCGATACATGAGATCTGGTTGACTCCAACATCTGTTGATGACAGTGAGTCCCAGCCAACAAGTGTAGAGTCTGATGTACCAAGAGGAATCAGGCGGACGTCATTATTGCGCCAGAGCTTATTGCCACCCGCAACGTAGACCACATGTTGGTCTGTTGGATGGACAACGTATGGGTTGATGAACAGATAGTCCTTTGGTCCGATAGGGTCTATCCGAGTGCGCGACTTTTCAGTACCGTCATTGTTATACGTGACACGATACACCCTTCCTTGCTGCGACGAATAGAAGATTGTCGAGCCACTGTCGGCGAAGTACGAGTAGGCACCGTCACCACCGCCAATACGCTTCCAGAATGCCTCGGTAGAATCTGTTGATGTCATCCAAACTGAGTTGTCCTGCATGCCCCCTATTAGGCGGTTGCTTGCATTCTTCTGCTCCATATCGATGGTGTAGAATTGCGTTGTGATATAGCCGCGATTGAGATCGGTCCACGTCACATTCTCAGCAAGCACATCATCAGTTCGGTAAACACCTCCGTCATTCAAACTCACCATCGTGCGTTTCTCCGTTGGATGGAAGAGTACGTCGTGCTGGTCTGGGTGGTGATTGATATACGAGGTGTACTTATCAAACGAAGGCGTTGGCTTCCAATAGCCACCGATCCAGTTCCACTTCGATGGAGTTGTAAATCCATCGGCTGATACATAAAGATTGGTACCACCTACAAGGACAACATTCGGGTCATGGGGCGAGACATTCACATGCAGATCGTA
>CANGZU010000001.1 GCA_947458785.1 Ignavibacteria bacterium | reverse complement strand
TGGTACAGTGCATGGTCCAAAGCCGCACTTGTATACACTAGAGCTACCTGTCAAGGTCAAGCGTCTTGCACGTAAGTCAGCGTTAACGCTGCGTGCTCGCGAAAACAACCTTGTTGTCGTTGAAGATTTCACGCTATCGGCACCTAAGACACGCGAAGTGGCATCTATGCTCAACGCCGTCCAGTGCGGTGGTTCGAAGGTACTTGTGTTGTTGCCGGCAGCTAACGAGACATTTGTTCGTTCTGCGCGCAACATTGCTGGGGTAACGACATTCCCTGCGGACAAGATCTCTGCCTACGACGTGCTGAATCACACGAAGATTCTGATCTTCAAAAGCGCTATCGACACAATTGCGAAGTCATTCGGCGATGAAGGAGGAGCACAATGATTACGGTATTGCGCAAGCCCCTTATCACAGAAAAGGCTACGAAGGTTGGACATCAAAACCAGTATGTCTTTGAAGTAGCACCTGATGCCAACAAGCTCCAGATCCGTGCTGCAATCAAGCAGATGTTTGATGTGGATGCCGTTAGTGTTCGCACCGTCCGAACAAAGGGCAAAGTAAAGACACGTAATACGCGTCAGGGGTTACAGGTAGGTAGGACAAACCTCAAGAAGAAGGCCTACGTGACATTGAAGGAAGGTCAGACGATCGACATCGTTTCTGGCGAAGGAAACGAAGAATAATCGAAGAAGACTAACGAAGCATTATCATGGCAACGAGAAATCTCAAACCAATCACGCCGGGAACGCGCTACTACAGCATCAGTACCTTCGACGAAATCACAACGTCGAAGCCTGAGAAGAGCCTTCTTGAGCCGATCAAAAAATCGGGTGGTCGTAACAACACTGGCCGCGTAACATCGCGTCACCGTGGTGGTGGTCACAAGCGTATGTATCGTATCATTGATTTCAAGCGAAACAAGCTTGGTATCGCCGCTACGGTCAAGACAATCGAGTACGATCCGAACCGCACCTGCCGTATTGCTCTTCTGGAGTATGCAGACGGGGAAAAGCGTTACATCATCGCACCGGACAAGATCAAGGTTGGCCAGACGCTCATGAGCGGGGAGATGGCTGAGCCTAAGGACGGAAATGCTTTGCCGTTCACGAAGATCCCTGTGGGTTACGTCGTGCACAACATCGAAATGCGTCCAGGCAAGGGCGGACAGATGGCTCGTTCAGCTGGCACATCTGCGCAGTTTGTCGGTATCGATGGGAACAAAGCGCAACTCAAGCTTCCTTCAGGTGAGATTCGTATGGTGCCATCAGTCTGTATGGCAACCATCGGGGTAGTTAGCAATGGTTCGCACGAGAACATTAGCTATGGCAAGGCAGGCCGTATGCGTTGGTTGGGCGTCCGCCCACAAACACGTGGTATGGCGATGAATCCGATCGATCACCCGAACGGTGGTGGTGAAGGTCGTTCGAAATCGGGCGGTGGTCGTAAGCACCTTCGCTCACCATGGGGTCAGCTTGCTAAGGGGCTGAAGACACGCAAGAAGAAGAATGCTTCGGATGATATGATCATTCGCAGACGCAATTCGTAAAACAGGATCACGGAGTTAAGAGAACATGCCACGTTCACTGAAAAAAGAGCCTTTTGTTAGCTACAAGCTCGTCAAGAAAGTTGATGCGATGAATGAAGCTAGCAAGAAGACCGTGATCAAGACATGGTCACGCGCATCGACGATTTCTCCGGACTTCGTTGGGCACACCTTCGCAGTTCACAATGGTAACAAGTTCATTCCGGTCTACGTAACTGAAAATATGGTAGGTCACAAGCTTGGTGAGTTTTCGCCAACTCGTACGTACCGTGGGCACGCTGGAAACCGGAAAGATCTCAAAACGGGCAAGAAGTAAGGACGAATGATGGAAGCACGCGCAATCAAACGCTACAATAGGTCTTCACCACGCAAGATGCGTCTGGTCGTTGATCTCATCCGTGGCAAGTCGGCTCAAGAAGCACTGAATATTCTGCAGTTTTCTGATAAGGCTGCTGGAGAAGTTGCTCAGTTGACGTTGAAGTCGGCGATAAGCAATTTGACGGCTAAGGATCAAGGGATTGATCCAGAGTCCATCATCGTGAAGGAATGCTTTGTGGACCCAGGTCCAACGATGAAGCGTATTTCGCCAGCTCCGATGGGGCGCGCGTATCGTATTCGTAAGCGTTCACATCATTTAACCATCATCGTTTCGACGAAACAGTAAGCGGAGTCAAGACACGTGGGTCAGAAGACAAATCCGATAGGACTACGCCTTGGAATCATCCGCCAGTGGGAAGCCAACTGGTTTGATGAGAAGAACATCGCAGAAAAGCTCCAAGAAGACATCATGGTGCGCAACTACATCAAGAGCCGTCTCAAAAAGGCCGGTGTAGCACGTATCATCGTAGAGCGGACAGCGAAGCAACTTCGTGTAACGATCAACACATCACGTCCTGGTGTGATTATTGGTCGCTCGGGTAAGGATATTGCACAACTTGAGGAAGAGTTGCGCAAGCTTACCAAGAAGGAAGTCAAGGTGCTCATCAGCGAGATCAAGCGTCCGGAACTGGATGCGCAGTTGGTAGCTGATAACATCGCGGCACAGTTGGAAGGTCGCATTTCATTCCGTCGAGCGATGAAGAATGCCGTCAGCAGCACAATGCGTGTTGGTGCAGAAGGTGTACGTGTTATGTGTTCGGGACGTCTTGGTGGCGCCGACATGACCCGTCAGGAACAGTACAAGGAAGGCCGCGTGCCTCTTCACACACTGCGTGCAGACATTGATTACGCGCAGAGCCGTGCAGAGACAGTATATGGTTCGATCGGCGTCAAGGTATGGATATGCCGTGGCGATGTGATCGGTAAGCAACAGAACAAGGAACAGTAAGTCAGGCTAAGGCAACGACATGCTCATCCCAAAACGAGTTAAGCACCGCAAAACCCAACGTGGCCGCCGTAGAGGCAAGGCCTATCGTGGATCGACGGTAGCATTTGGATCTTTCGGTCTTAAGGCGCTAGAAGCGGCTTGGATCACGAATCGTCAAATCGAATCGGCGCGTATTGCGATTAATCGCTACCTACGCCGTGATGGTAAGGTGTGGATTCGCATCTTCCCGGACAAGCCGGTAACGAAGAAGCCAGCGGAAACGCGAATGGGTTCGGGTAAAGGAAATCCCGAATTCTGGGTAGCGGTAGTAAGGCCTGGTCGTATCATCTTCGAGATTGACGGAGTGTCGAAGGAACGTGCACAAGAAGCTGTGCGTCTTGCGATCAACAAGCTCCCTATCAAGTGCAAGTTTGTCCAACGCGTAGACTTGGAGGATTAATCATGAAGGCACGTAAGGCAAAAGACCTTGTAGGTCTTACCGATACTGAGCTCCAGTCGTTTCTCAAGGAAAGCGAAGACAACATTACGCGTCTGCGTTTTCAGCTCGCACTGGGTCAATTGCAGGATTCGTCAAACATCAAGACGCTCCGTAAGGACATCGCCCGTATGAAGACGATCCTTCACCAGCGCACTCGCAACGCAAACTGAATCGGATAATATATCATGGCAGAAGAAACGACATCAACAGAGGCAACAGCATCGCGCCGCAAGGTCCGCGTTGGTAAGGTTGTCAGCAATAAGGCAGATAAGACTATTGTGGTTAGCATTGAGCGCCAAGTAGCCCACCCGCTTTATCGCAAGTACTTCAAACAGACAACGAAGGTCATGGCGCACGACGAAAAGAATGAGTGCAACATTGGCGACGTTGTCAAGGTCATCGAACATCGTCCACTGAGCGCCCGTAAGCGTTGGGCCCTCGTGGAGATCATCGAACGAGCGCAGTAAGGGAGAATGAATCATGATTCAAGAGGAAACCAACCTCGTTGTCGCAGATAATTCAGGAGCACGGCGCATACGTTGTATCCGTGTTCTTGGAGGCCATGGCAAGCGTTATGCTGGCGTGGGCGACATCGTTGTCTGTTCAGTCAAAGCAGCTCTGCCAACAGGTGCTGTCAAGAAGGGTGAAGTCGTAAAGGCCGTGATCGTTCGTACGAAGAAGGAGATCCGCCGTCGAGATGGATCGTATATCCGCTTCGATGAAAACGCTGCCGTAATCATCAACAATAACAACGATCCTCGTGGAACGCGCATCTTTGGACCGGTAGCTCGCGAATTGCGTGAGCGCGCATTCATGAAGATTATTTCTCTCGCACCTGAGGTGCTCTGAGGTATATGATGAAGCTGAAGATTAAAAAAGGCGACGAAGTTGTCGTCATCGCAGGAAAGAACAAGGGAACGCGTGGCCGCGTCCTAATGGTACAACCAACATCGATGCGGATCCTCGTCGAGGGTGTCAACATTCGTAAGAAGGCTGTACGTCCATCTCCAAAGTACCCGAACGGTGGTATTATAGAGATGGAAGGTCCGATCCACTACTCGAATGTTCAACTTGCGGACAAGTATGATTCCAAGCCGAATCGTGCTTCTGTAAAGGCCTCAAAGCCAGCGGCAAAGAAGGCCACGAAGAAGGCGAAAGCTGTAGAATCAGGGAACGAAGAATAAACCAGACGAATGACGAAGGAACGCACGTATCATGGCTAAGACAACGTCAAAAAGGGATCAATTCAAGCCGGAAGGCCCACGTATCGAGGACATCGAAGACGTTCGGGTACCAGCACGGTTGCATGCCTTCTACAAGGAGAGTGTAGTGCCAGCACTGATGAAGCGATTCAATTACTCGAGCATCATGCAGGTGCCGTGTATTGAGAAAATCGCGATTAACATCGGTGTGGGAGCTGCAACGCAGGACACTAAAATGCTGCAGTCTGCAGTAAACGAACTTGAGCTCATCGTTGGTCAGCGCCCAGCCGTATCGCGTGCGACCAAGTCGATCGCGAACTTCAAGCTTCGCGAGGGCATGCCCATCGGCACACGTGTAACGTTGCGTCGTGCGCACATGTATGAGTTCCTTGACCGGTTCATCAACATTGCCGCTCCGCGTATTCGTGACTTCCGTGGATTCTCTGATAAGAGTTTTGACGGGCGCGGTAACTACACGATCGGTATCAAGGAACAGATCATTTTTCCTGAGATCGACGTCGATAAGGTATCAAAGATCCAAGGCATGGATATCACATTTGTGACGTCCGCCAAGACTGATGAGGAAGCATACGCATTGCTTCAAGAGTTTGGCTTCCCATTCCGTAAACGCGACTAATAGAGAATAACGAGAAGAGTCATGGCGAAAACATCGATTATCGCTCGCAACAACAAGCGCATCCGACTGGTTGCTAAGTACGCAGAACGTCGTGCTGCGCTCAAGGCGGCTGGAGACATGGAAGGTTTGCAAAAGCTCCCACGCAACAGTTCACCTACGCGGGTACGCAACCGTTGCCTCATCACAGGGCGTGGCAAAGGGGTCTACCGTAAGTTCGGTCTCTGCCGAAATATGTTCCGTCTTCTTGCACTTGAAGGCAAGATTCCAGGTATGCGCAAGGCCAGTTGGTAATCAATCCGGCCACTTTTTCGAACACGACCAACGACGACGAATATGCCAGTCACAGATACCATAGCAGATTTCCTCACACGCATTCGCAATGCGTCCGCTGCAAAGCACAAGACCGTGGAAATCCCTGCATCGAAGCTTAAGACAGCCATTGCTGAGATCCTTAAGGATCAAGGTTACATCCAAGACTTTACTCATGCGGACGATAGCAAGCAGGGTGTTCTGACGGTGAAGCTGCGCTACTATTACGGACAGCCGGTGATCCGAGAGATTCATCGTGTGAGTAAGCCTGGGCGCCGCATTTACGCTGCAGTAGACAAGCTGCCGCGCGTACGCAACGGTCTCGGCATTGCAATTGTTTCTACGCCTCGGGGCGTAATGACAGACAAACAAGCGCGCCGTGAAAATGTTGGTGGCGAAGTGTTGTGCACAATCTGGTAAGAAGAGAAGTTAGGAGCTTACGACAATGTCTCGAGTAGGAAAAAAGCCAATAGTTGTACCGAGTGGTGTTAGCGTCAAGTTCGACGCGGGTACATGTTCAGTAAAGGGGCCTAAGGGCGAACTTCACTTCAACATGAGCGATGCCATCGCGCCAACAACGGAAGGTAACACGATTACGTTTTCTCGCAACAGTGAAGACAAGAAGGTTCGTGCTTTGCACGGACTGACACGTGCTCACATTGCTTGGATGGTAGAGGGTGTTGCCAACGGATTTACAAAGAACCTTCAAATTGAAGGTGTTGGATACAAGGTCGAATTGCGTGGCAAGAATCTACTCCTTTCCCTTGGTTATTCTCACCCAATTCTATTTATGCCGCCAGACGGTGTTGAGTTTGCTGTTGCCACGCCTACGGCGTTTTCGGTCAAGGGCATAAACAAGCACCTCGTGGGAGAAGTAGCATCCAAGGTTCGCAAGCTTCGTCCACCAGAGCCTTACAAGGGCAAGGGTATTCGCTATGAAGGTGAATACGTTCGTCGCAAGGCTGGTAAGTCTGCTGGTAAGTAAGGAGAATAAACGACTATGAATCGCATCAAGCTAAAAAATCACCGTCAAGCACGCCGAAATCGCCGAGTTCGTAAGAACATCACAGGTACACCAGAGCGTTTGCGCCTTACGGTACATCGCACACTCCAGCATATTTATGCTCAGATCATCGACGATGTTGCAGCTACAACAGTGGCATCAGCATCTACAGTTGATAGCGAAGTACGCGCGAAGATCACGAAGGAAATGACGAAGGTCGAAGAGAGCCGTCTTGTCGGCACAGTCCTTGCCCAACGCGCACAGGCAGCCAATGTTAAAACAGTGGCGTTCGACCGCAACGGGTTTTTGTATCACGGTCGCGTAAAGGCGCTTGCAGAAGCAGCCCGCGAGAGTGGTCTCGATTTCTAATAGAGAACGAAACGGAGCAGTACACGTGGCAAAGCAAAAATTATCAGATCTGAACCTCAAGGATAAGATCGTTTACGTTGGCCGGACAGCGAAGGTTGTTAAGGGCGGACGTCGCTTCAACTTCTCTGCGATGGTCGTCGTAGGCGATGAGCAGGGACATGTTGGGTACGGTCTTGGCAAAGCTGGTGAAGTTTCCAATGCCGTAACAAAGGCTACAGAAGCAGCTAAGAAGTCGGTTGTCAAGGTTCGCGTAGAGAACGGAACAATTCCGCACGAAGTCCTTGGACGTTTCGGCGCAGCGAAGGTTCTCATCCGTCCGGCAACTCCTGGTACTGGTGTTATTGCTGCTGGTGGTGTACGAGCGATCCTCGAATTGGCTGGCGTGAAGGACGTCCTGACGAAGTCACAAGGTTCGTCTAATCCTCACAACACCGTCAAGGCAACAATGGATGCATTGATGCAGCTCGAAGATGCTGCCGCTGTGGCTGCTCGCCGTGGTGTTAGTGTCGAAAAAGTTCTTCAAGGCTAAGCGAAACAAGGGAAGTGAAGAGTATGAAGCTGAAAATCACACAAGTGCGTTCGTCGATCGGAGCACTGAAGGCGCACAAAGCAACGATCAAGGCTCTTGGCCTTGGCCGCCCTAACTACGTATCGATCAAGCCAAAGAACGTTCAAATTCTTGGCATGATTAACACAGTACGTCACCTCGTGACGGTTGAAGAGATTGCAGACTGAGGCCCAACATGAAACACATAGGAAATCTATCACCCGCAGCGGGTTCACGTCACAAGAAGAAGCGCGTAGGTCGTGGTGCCGGTTCAGGCCATGGCGGTACTGCAACGCGTGGTCACAAGGGCCATCAGTCGCGCAGTGGTTTCAGCCAGAGCCGTGGATTCGAAGGCGGACAGATGACGCTTACTCGTCGTGTTCCGAAATTCGGCTTCACGAACATCAACCGCATTGAATATCAAGAAGTAAACGTTGCAACTCTGCAGCGTTTGGTAGATGAACAGCAGATCACAAACGGTGTTGTAGATAAAGAGACACTTTTGTCTCTGGGCGTCATCCGCAAGAGGTCTGCTCCAGTAAAGATTTTGGGTAACGGCGGTCTTTCAGCAAAGCTCTCTGTCTCGTGCGATAAGATCTCCGAATCTGCAAAGAACAAGATCGAATCTGCCGGAGGAGCGGTAACCGTTCATGTCTAATATTGTTACCACATTTCGGAACATGTTCCGAATTGAAGAGCTACGACAGCGTATCATCTTTACGCTCGTCGCATTGCTCGCTGTGCGCCTCGGATCGCTGATCGCGATCCCCGGTATCAATACAACTGAACTGCAACGTCAGATCGAAGCAGGTGCTGCCGGAGATGGTGGCATCTTCCAGATCTATAACCTCTTTGTAGGGGGCGCGTTTGAAAACGCCGCCATTTTTGCGCTTGGTATCATGCCATACATCTCAGCAAGCATCATCCTGCAGATTGCAGGCGTTGTTTTGCCACAGTTGCAAAAGCTCCAGCGTGAAGGTGAAGACGGACGTCGTAAAATCAATCAGTTTACACGACTACTAACAATTCCGATTGCAGCGCTGCAAGCTTGGGGTGTTACGGCGAAGATTGGTTACGATTACCCAGGTGCCGTTGTTGACCCAGGTTTCTTCTGGACAGTCTCATCTGTTATCCTGCTAACAGCAGGAACTATGGGTTTGATGTGGATTGGGGAACAGATCACGGACCGCGGACTTGGAAACGGGATATCTCTGATCATCTTTATCGGCATCATCTCCCGTCTCCCGATTGGTTTGTACCAACAGTTTGCGACCACACCAGAAGACAGCACGTTTGGCCAGCAGCTCGTTATTGGAGCCATCTTCCTGACTCTGCTTCTAGGTATCATTGCCGTTGTTATCCTGATCACACAAGGTGCACGTCGCATCCCAGTGCAGTATGCAAAGCGTGTTGTTGGACGGAAGGTTTACGGTGGTTCAACCCAGTATATTCCTCTGCGTGTAAACACTGCAGGTGTTATGCCGATCATTTTTGCGCAGTCGATACTGTTCATTCCAGGAACAATCGCTGGCTTTTTCCCTGATGTTGCATTCTTCCGTACGATTGAAGCTGCGTTGCGTCCTGACGCCGTATTGTATTCCGTGTTGTACGGGTTGATGATCGTGTTCTTCACGTATTTTTATACGGCCATTGCCTTTAATCCAAAGGAAGTAGCCGATAACATGAAGAAGAACGGTGGCTTTATTCCAGGCGTTCGTCCTGGTAGTCCGACATCAGATTATATCGAAAACATTCTAACGCGAATCACGCTGCCAGGGTCTATATTCTTGGCGATTATTGCAATCCTACCAACGTTTGCAATGAGCGTCTTGACAGTCCAGCCAGCACTCGCGTCGTTCTTTGGCGGTACAAGTCTTCTCATCGTTGTTGGTGTAGCTCTTGACACACTTCAACAGATCGAATCTTATCTCTTGATGCGTCACTATGACGGTTTCATGAAGACAGGAAAGATCCGTGGGCGTGCAGGAGTTGCATCCTAAGGTAAGATGTCTCCCCACGATCTTCGCATACCGACCCATAATGGGGACGCCGTGCGTAAAATCGAGGCTGCATGCAGAATCGTTGCGGACGTTCTACAGCATCTACAAGGATACATTAAACCCGGGGTTACAACACTAGAGCTCGACGCAATCGCAGAGGATTTCATCCGAACGCGAGATGCCGAGCCGGCATTCAAAGGGTATAAGGTTGATCGCAAGACGTATCCTTATACACTTTGCATCAGCATAGATGAAGAGGTTGTGCACGGCATGCCAGGACAGCGTGAGCTGTCAGCAGGCCAAATCATTTCGGTTGACGTAGGCGTTCGTAAGGATGGCTACTATGGAGATAGCGCCTTCACATTTGGTGTCGGTGAGATTTCAGCCGAGAAACAGCGTCTACTCGACGTCACTCAGGAATCCCTGAGGTTAGGTATCGAGCAGGCGAAGGATGGTAATCGCGTATATGATATTGCGAAAGCTGTTCAAACGTGCGTTGAAAAACAAGGATTCTCGGTGGTACGTGAGCTCGTAGGACACGGCATAGGCCAGCACCTGCACGAAGAGCCCCCTGTACCAAACTTTGTCCCGGGATTGCTGCATCGGTCACGATTTCCAAATGTTCCCCTGAAAACAGGGATGGCATTGGCGATTGAACCGATGGTAAACATGGGAATGTTCCATGTGCAAACAGCAAGCGATGGTTGGACGGTATATGCGGCGGATGGGAAGCCCTCGGCGCATTTCGAACATACCATTCTCATCGACGGGCCAACACCAAGAATTCTTACAGAGTGGAATTAACAGAAACACAACTAGGATTACATGGGTCGCGAAGACGTCATACGTGTTGATGGCACGATCGAGGAAGCACTCCCGAATACACAGTTCATCGTAAAACTGGATAACGGGCATAAGATCCTCGCACATGTGTCTGGCAAGATGCGTATGCACTTCATCAAAATCTTTCGCGGTGATAAGGTGACAGTTGAAATGTCTCCGTATGATCTGTCGAAGGGTCGAATCGTGTATCGCTACAAGTAATGTCGAGATTTAAACTTCAGGTGAAGTCATGAAGGTAACAGCATCAGTCAAGAAGCGCAGCCCAGACGACAAAATTGTACGTCGTAAGGGACGGGTTTACATTATCAACAAGAAAAACCCACGCTTCAAGCAACGTCAAGGCTAAAAGGGAGACACAACGTGGCTCGTATCGCAGGTATCGACCTACCAAAAAACAAGCGCGGAATCGTCGCGCTCACATACATCTTCGGCATCGGCCGCACGATCAGTGGTGAAGTACTCGACAAAGCGGGTATTGATCACAGCAAGCGTGTATCGACATGGACCGACGATGAAGTTGCACGCATCCGTCAGGTGCTCGCCGACTACAAAGTAGAAGGTCAGCTCCGCTCGGAGATTCAACTCAACATCAAGCGTCTTATGGACGTCGGATGTTACCGTGGCCTACGCCACCGCCGCGGTTTGCCAGCACGTGGACAACGCACGCGTACCAATGCGCGTACTCGCAAGGGTAAGCGTAAGACGGTTGCTGGTAAGAAGAAGGCAGTGAAGAAGTAATTAAGGGATGATGATCAATGGCAGCTGCTAAGAAGCGCGTAAAGCGCAAAATCGTTGCGGATGTGCATGGCAAGGTGTTTGTCCGTGCCACATTCAATAACGTAATCGTCACAGTAACAGATACGTACGGCAACACGTTGTCGTGGTCATCTGCGGGCAAGAACGGATTCCGTGGTTCAAAGAAGAACACACCGTATGCCTCACAGGTGTCTGCAGACAAGGCCGCTCGTGAAGCATTCGAAATGGGTCTTCGCAAGGTTGACGTTGTTGTGAAGGGGCCAGGATCCGGACGCGAAGCCGCTATCCGTGCGCTGACACAGGCAGGCTTTGAGGTTCTTTCGATCCTCGACGAAACACCGTTGCCACACAACGGTTGCCGTCCGCCGAAAAAGCGCCGCGTCTAACCCGTACTGTTGATGTTGTTTTTTTCCGTCTGAATTTGACCAAAGGAAGGCCATGAATATGCAGATGCAGATGCCCGAAGGCGTCGTCGTCGAAGAACTCGGCAGTCCATACCATGCTCGGTTTATCCTCAATCCTCTTGAAGAGGGTTACGGTACTACAATAGGTAACGCGTTTCGTCGCGTGCTCCTTTCATCGATCCAGGGTTCAGCGATCGTTGGAGTTAAGATCTCCGATGTTCAGCATGAATTCCAGACGATCCCGGGTGTTGTGGAAGACATGTGTGAGATCATCCTCAATCTGAAAGAAGTTCGTTTCCGTATCAATGATCCAAAGGCGTCGCAGCGTATCTCGTTCCGTGTAAAGGGGCAGAAAACGTGGACTGCTGAAATGATCCAAGACGCAACGGCTGGCGCGATCGAAGTACTTGATCCGTCGAAGAAGATTGCTACACTGTCAGACGATGTCGACTTCGATGTTGAACTCCGCATTGGACGTGGCAAGGGATATGTGCCATCGGAAGAGCAAAACGCAGCTGATTTCCCACTCGGGATGCTCCCGATTGATGCTATCTACACTCCGATCAAGAACGTTATCTACAACGTGGAGCCGTTCCGCGTTGGCCAAAAGACAGACTATGAGCGCTTGGTGCTTGATATCAGCACTGATGGTTCAATCACCGCGAAGGAAGCTGTTGAGCATTCAGCTAGCATTTTTCGTTCGCACGTTGCGCTGTTCTTGGGTGTAAATCCATCTGCAGCAGGTGCAGCCGAGGTACACGAAACATCAGCAGGCGACAGTGAAGCAGATCGCGAACGCTCACGTGTTCGTCGCATCCTGCTCCAACCAGTAGATGAATTAGAATTGAGCGTTCGTGCTCACAACTGCCTCAAGGCTGCTAGCATCAAAACGCTTGCAGATTTGGTCAGCCTCCAAGAATCTGATCTGCTGAAGTTTCGCAACTTCGGTCGTAAGTCTCTCTCGGAGTTGGCAGAAGTTGTCTCTGCAAATGGATTGACATTCGGTATGAATCTGGATGACTACCTCAGCAGCGACGAAAAGAAACAAGACTAAGGAAGGCAAGGAGAAGTAATCATGCGACATGGGTATGCAGGTCGGAAACTCAAGCGCACAGCGAGCCACAAGCGCGCGTTGCTTGCGAACTTGGCAACATCGTTGTTCGAGCACAAGCGTCTGGTAACAACAGTTGCGAAGGCCAAGGAACTCCGTCCATTTGCTGAACAGCTTATCACACGTGCACGCAATGCGCATCGGTCGGAGAAGTCAGGCGCCATCACCGGCGTTGACGTTCACAACCGCCGTATGGTAGGACGCTTCATCAAGAACAAGGGTGTGCTGCAGGAGCTGTTCGATACGATCGCTCCACTTGTGGCAGAGCGCGATGGTGGCTATACACGCATTACGAAGCTTGGGCTTCGTCGTGGTGATGCCGCAGCGACGGCGATGATTGAGCTTGTCGACTGGTCAAATCCGGTTGATGGCCGATCATCTTCTACGAAGCGCCGTGCCGCAGCGAAGACACCAGCCAAGCCGAAGCCAGCAGCCAAGCCAAAGCCAGCTCCAGTGGCAGTAGCTCCTGCACCGGTCGTTGTAGAAGACCCGGTCGTTGAGGAGGCCATTGTAGAAGAGACGCCAGTGGTCGAAGCACCTGCAGCAGAAGCTCCTGCAGCAGAAGCACCTGCTGATACAGCCGACGCTCCAGCAGCCGACGCTCCAGCAGCCGACGCTCCAGCAGCCGACGCTCCAGCAGCCGACGCTCCAGCAGCCGACGCTCCAGCAGCCGACGGTAGCTCTGCGGAGTAATTTGCTATAATCTGTACGACAGACGCCGGTTGCGACAGCATCCGGCGTTTTCATTTTTTATCTCCTATGGCGCAAGAAATTCATCTGCGAGCGGAATTTGTCAAAGGTGCAACATCACCTGAGCACTTCCCTGTATCCAGCCTGCAGGAGATCGCCTTCATTGGTCGGTCCAACGTTGGGAAGTCATCCCTAATCAATACACTCGTGCGGTCGTCGAGAGTGGCGCGCGTGTCCAATACCCCGGGCAAAACACAGGAAATCAATTTCTTTGTAACAGATCTCGGCTTCATGCTCGTTGACTTGCCTGGATACGGTTATGCCCGCGTAAGTAAGACTCAACGAGAGCAATTCTCGACACTTATCAAGACGTACGTACTCAAGCGTGAGCAGCTCGCTGTTACCTGTGTCTTGGTAGATTCACGGCACGACCCACAGCCCCTTGACCTAGCAATGATCGAAGAGCTTGAATTCGCTCAACGTAGCTATGCGGTCATCCTTACGAAATGCGACAAACTCAAGCCGGCAGCTCTCCAAGAACGCGTTGAGCAGGTAAAGGAGCTCCTCGCACAATGCGCGAGCCTTGTGGACGTGATTCCTTCATCGAGTGAAACAGGTCTGGGCAGACACCAGCTCTTAGGCCTGATGAAGCGAATTGTTAATCAAACACCAAAGGAAACACCATGAGCACGCAAGCAGTTGTAGGCATCATCATGGGCAGTGATTCTGACCTTCCGACGATGAAGGAGGCCGCTGCCGTATGCGAAGAGTTTGGTGTTGCATACGAAATGCGCATCGTAAGTGCTCATCGCACTCCGCACGATATGGCCGAGTACGGAGCTACTGCCCACACACGTGGCATTAAGGTTATCATTGCTGGTGCTGGTGGAGCTGCCCACCTGCCAGGCATGACGGCCTCGTATACCCCCCTTCCGGTGATCGGCGTACCGATCGCTACAAAACAGCTCCGTGGTCTTGACTCACTTCTGAGCATCGTACAAATGCCAAGTGGTGTCCCAGTTGCCACCGTGGCGATAGGGGGCGGACGTAACGCAGGCCTGCTCGCCGTAGAAATGCTCTCTATCGGTATGCCGGATCTGCTGCCACGCTTGATTGCTTACAAGGAACAACTCGCATCTGACTCACGGGCCAAGAACAATAATATCTGATAACGTATCAGTGTGTCGCTTGCGCAGGAGTTGCATTCTTCCGATGTTTGCGACCCACGAATGATGAAAACGCGTTACCATCAAGAGGATCGACGACGACTTCCGCTGCGGGAAACCCGGCTGGAAATGCGTCTGTCGTAACGCGCCGTTCCTGACCCATCCCGCAGCGAAGCCTTCAGCGCCTCGCCCACAACGAACCGCTCGAGCAATTCCGCTCGCCGTTCGGATCAAGCACCCCTCATTTGAAGCCTATGAATAACCTCATGGAAGAGGTCGACGTGTGTATTCTACGCGCCGACCGATCACATATCTCCTATGCAGAGGAGATCGTTGAAACGATCTTCGTAGCTGCACAACAACGCGGCACTGGTATTGCTCGAAGGACACCTGAGTACATCGAGCAGAAGATGACAGAAGGCAAGGCCATTATCGCCCTAACGCCATCCGGCAGCTTTGCCGGTTTCTGCTACATCGAGACCTGGGAGCACGGTCGCTACGTTGCAAACTCTGGCCTGATCGTAAAGCCTGAGTACCGAAAGAACAACCTGGCCCGCAGGATCAAACGGGCTGCCTTTGAGCTTTCTCGTGAGCGGTTTCCAGACGCCAAGATGTTCGGTATCACAACAAGTGCTGCCGTGATGAAAATCAATTTTGAGCTGGGATATCGCCCCGTGCATTTCTCGGAACTAACGACAGATGAGTCATTCTGGAAGGGATGCCAGTCTTGCCCCAACTTTGACATTCTTGAGCGCACAAAGCGTTCTATGTGTCTGTGCACCGGCATGCTCTATGATCCGAAGGAGTCTGAAGAATGAACAAGGTCCTACTTGCGTTTAGTGGTGGACTCGACACATCATACTGTGCGCGGTATCTCAGCGTAGACATGGGTATGGAGGTCCATACGGTTCTCGTCGATACCGGCGGATTCTCTGCTCAAGACATCGAGAACATTGCGTCGCGGGCAAGCTCCTGCGGCGTTGCCTCCCATGTTACGCTGGACAGAACGCAAGAGCTGTTCGACTCAGTCCTGCGGTACTGCATCGCCGGGAATGTCCTCAAGAATGGCACCTATCCCCTCAGTGTTAGCGCTGAACGCGTCGTGCAGGCCATCGCTATCGCACAACATGCACGTGCCATAGAGGCAACACATATCGCACATGGCAGCACAGGTGCGGGTAACGATCAGATTCGCTTTGATGTGATCTTTCGGATCCTGTGTCCAGAGCTCCCGGTGATTACGCCTGTCCGCGACAAGAAACTCTCGCGTGATGAGGAGATCGCATACCTTGCACAGCATGGCGTTGAGGGCGACTGGACGAAGTCTGCCTATTCGATCAATCAAGGCATTTGGGGGACAACGGTAGGCGGACGAGAAACACTCACGTCGCACGAGCCCCTTCCAAACGATGCATGGCCATCGTCTGCATGCGAACTAGATCCTGACAAGACAACTGAGCGCGTTGCAATCACGTTCGAGAAGGGGCTACCCACGGCGCTCAATGGAGCATTGATGGAGCCACTCGATGTGATTCGACGTCTCAACGAAATCGGTTCACGTTGGCATATTGGACGCGACATGCACATCGGCGACACGATCCTTGGCATCAAGGGGCGAGTGGCGTTTGAAGCGCCGGCTGCATTGATGACAATCAAGGCGCATCATGCACTTGAAAAGCACACACTCACGAAATGGCAGCTGATGCTCAAGGATCAACTTTCACTGTGGTATGGCCAGCTCCTGCATGAAGGTCAGTTCCTCGAGCCAGCCTTGCGCGATATCGAAGCATTCTTCCGCACAACGCAGGAAGCGGTTTCAGGTACAGTAACCCTGCAATGTTCTGCGAATAGTTTCAGCATTCTTGGCGTTGAGTCATTGAACGACCTCATGAAATCTAGCTTCGCAACCTATGGTGAGGAAAACAAGGCCTGGGACGGAGCTGATGCACGAGGATTTGCTACGATCAATGCGATCTCGACAACGCTCTGGCGCAGCGTCCATGGAGAGGGCCAATGATCAAGGCCGCCGTTATCGGTGCAGCAGGCTATACAGGAGGCGAAACACTACGCCTGCTGCTGCAACATCCGCTCGTTAATGCTGCAACAATCACGGCCGTGAGCAGTTCGCATGCAGGTAAGCCCCTTGCTAGTGCACACAGTGATCTTTGGGGATACACAGACTTGACCTTTGTTGGCGAGTTGACCTCATTCGAGAACGTGGATGTGGTTTTTCTCTGCATGGGGCATGGGAAGAGTCGTGTCTGGATGAGCATACATGACGTGCCCGATCAAGTGAAGGTCATCGACTTAAGCATGGACTTCCGCGCAATGAGTGCCGATAGTCCATTTGTTTACGGATTGCCAGAGAAGTATCGTAAGCAGTTGTCGACGTCAACTAGAGTTGCTAATCCTGGATGTCTTGCTACCTCTGTTGAGCTCGCCCTTTTGCCGCTAGCTGAGTCTGCTGCTTTGCATGGAGACATTATTGCGCAGTCGATGACTGGCTCTACCGGAGCCGGGCAGCAGCCAATCGATACGACACATTTTTCGTGGCGATACAGCAATGTGAATGCCTACAGAGTGTTTCAGCATCAACATGAAGCAGAGATCAAACAGACGCTTGGCGTTGCGAGTCTGAATTTCATCCCCTTGCGAGGTCCATTTAGCCGCGGAATCTATACGACGTGCGTGATACCTGGCGAATATGATGCGCAACAGCTCGAGCAGCTCTACCGTGTGTACTATGCGAGCCATCCCTTTGTGGTCGTTCGTGACGCAGAACCAGACGTCAAGTCCGTGGTCAACACCAATATGTGTCACATAGGTATCGTTGCATCGGAGTCAGCGCTGCTCATCGTTTCTGTGATCGACAACCTCATGAAGGGGGCTTCAGGTCAGGCCGTGCAGAATATGAACATCATGTTCGGCATTGATGAAACGGCTGGACTCCTCACCAAAGCATCTGCATTCTAACAAGGCATATGAAACGGTTTACATCTGTTCACGATCTTCTCAATGGCTACGGACTTTCGCAGGCCATCACCGATGCGCTGGCCTATGCCGAATCTCCTTGGAAAGACGAGTGCCTCGGAAAGCGTAAGACTGTTGGCCTGTTGTTCATGAACCCATCACTGCGAACGCGCATGAGCACGCAAAAGGCGGCGAGTCTGTTGGGTGCCGAGACGATTGTTCTTAACGCCGGCAGTGATTCATGGACACTTGAAACACGTGACGGCGTGATCATGAACGGCAGCACCACCGAGCACATCAAAGAGGCTGCGGCTGTGATGGGAGCCTACTGCGACATCCTTGGTCTGCGCACCTTTGCCGGACTAACGGACCGCACGTATGACTATCAAGAAACGGTGCTTGAAAAGTTCATTCAGCACAGCGGCGTTCCAGTGATCAGCCTCGAGAGTGCAACGCGCCACCCATTGCAAAGCTTCGCTGATCTCGTCACCATTGAACAGCACAAGACAACGCAGCGTCCCAAAGTGGTTCTATCATGGGCACCGCATCCCAAAGCTCTGCCACAGGCTGTTGCAAACTCGTTCACGGAGTGGATGAAGCATGCAGATGTTGAGCTTGTTGTAACGCACCCTGAGGGCTACGACCTTGATCCATCCTTTGTTGAGGGTGTACATGTAACAAACGATCAGGATGCAGCGCTCAAAGGTGCACATTTCGTTTATGCGAAGAACTGGTCGGCTGTTGAGCCATACGGACAGATCCTCTCGCAGGATACGTCGTGGACTGTTTCAACTAAGAAGATGGCTCTCACGGACAATGCAAAGTTCATGCACTGTCTGCCTGTGCGGAGAAATATGATCGTCACAGACGAAGTAATCGACAGTACAAACTCGATCGTGATCCCTCAAGCAGCCAATCGTGTCGTATCGGCACAGACCGTGCTCGCATACATGCTCAAGGGGCTCGCATGATACACGTGATCAAGATCGGAGGAGGCGTCATTGATGATGCAGAGATGCTGCAGCGTGTCCTTCGTGCATGCGCAGTACTGCAGGCCCCCTTCATTCTTGTTCACGGTGGCGGAAGAGTAGCCACGGAGATAGCTCATGCATTGAACATACCTCAAGCGATGGTGGGTGGACGGCGCATCACCGACGCTGACACGCTGCGCATTGTGACGATGACTTATGCTGGCTTGATAAACAAGGATATCATAGCAAGGCTGCAGGCCCTGTCATTAGACGCGTTGGGTGTGTGCGGCGCCGATATGAATCTGATCACTGCCAAGCGCCGAGAGCACCCAGAGGTCGACTTTGGATTTGTTGGTGACGTCGTGAGCGTGAATGCTCAACGACTGCAAGAGATTCTCCATCAGGGGGTATCGCTGGTCGTTGCGCCCATTACCCACGATGGCAAAGGGCAGCTACTCAATACAAATGCTGATACGGTTGCAGCTGAGATCGCAAAAGCTCTTGCTGCATCTGGAGCCGAACCAGTAGAGCTTGCCTACCTTTTCGATTTGCATGGTGTTCTTCGTGATGTTGATGACATATCATCAGTGATTCCCGAAATCAAGGCCGATCAGGTGGATGAGCTGGTGGCCGAAGGAATCTTGCATGCAGGAATGCTCCCTAAGATTACCATGGCTGTGGATGCTGCACGCGCTGGCATTAAGGTCCGAATTCAGCATGCTGAAGATCTCGGCACACAAAAGGGGACGGTGATTCAATGATCGACCTGCTACGTCAGTTGATTGCAACGCAGTCCTTCTCTCGGGAAGAACATGCTACGGCCGATATCATTGAGCAATACCTACATGAACGCGATCTTCATGTTCAGCGCATTGGCAACAACGTTGTTGCTAAGAGTTTTGCTGGCTCGTTCAAGCAAGGCGCGATGCGCGTCCTGCTAAATTCACATCACGATACTGTCCGTCCAGGCCAAGGCTGGACGAAGGATCCGTTTGGCGCTGCCATCGAAAACGACCGACTCTACGGCCTTGGCAGCAACGATGCAGGTGGGGCGCTGATGATGATGCTTGCCGCCTTTCTGCATTATCAATCACACACTGATTTGCCGGTTGAGTTTGTCTTTGCGGCAACAGCCGAAGAAGAAGTATCGGGCACTGGCGGCATGGACGCATTAACGCGACAGCTCTGGAACTCCTATCCGATAGATCTCGCGCTTGTTGGCGAGCCAACAGCCATGGAGCTTGCGATTTCGGAGAAGGGGCTTGTTGTGCTGGATTGCACTGCGCATGGACGCACAGGACATGCTGCTCGGGAGGAGGGCATTAATGCCATCACAAACGCACTTCGGGACATCGAATGGTTCAAAACGTATGCGTTTGATCGAGTGTCTGAGCAGCTCGGTAAGGTTAAGATGACAGTTACGCAAATCAATGCTGGCTCTCAGCATAACGTTGTGCCCGATCGCTGCGACTTTGTTGTGGATGTGCGCGTGACCGATGCCTATACAAATCAAGAGGTCGTTGAGGTGATTCGTGAACACGTGCAATGTGATGTTGTGCCCCGATCCATGCGATTGCAGTCGTCCTCAATTCCGGTAGAGCATCCACTTGTAAAGGCGGGACTCGAACTCGGCATTAGGACGTATGGCAGTCCGACGTTGTCAGACCAAGCGCTCTTGCCATATGGTGTTCCTTCGTTGAAGATCGGCCCTGGCCATTCATCGAGATCTCATACTCCTGATGAATGGATTGGCATTGAAGAACTCGAAACTTCTGTTCCGACATTGATTAACCTACTCGACACCATGATGCGGAGGCTATCGTGAAGCTTTGGGATAAAGGAACTCCAATCGATGCGATCATGGAGTCGTTTACAGTAGGCGATGACCGTACGGTTGATGTGCGCCTTGCCCGGTGGGACGTTGTCGGATCAATCGCTCATGCTGAAATGCTTGGTGCCGTAGGGTTGATTCCACACGAAGAATCACAGCAGCTTGTTACTGCGCTGAGTGAGCTTCTTGCAACAATTGACACAGAAGGCATTGTCATTGAAGATGGAGTCGAAGACATTCATTCGCAGGTTGAAATGATCCTTACCGAGAAACTCGGCGATGTCGGAAAGAAGGTTCACACTGGTCGTAGCAGAAACGATCAGGTTCTCGTTGATCTTAAGCTTTTTCTGCGTCACGAACTCCGTGCGATTAAGGGTGCGGTGAGAGAACTCGCCAGCCTGCTCATCGACCATGCTGAACGTCATGCAACAGTTCTCTTACCCGGATATACGCACTATCAAGTTGCGATGCCATCAAGTGTTGCCCTTTGGTTAGGGGGCTATGCGGAGGCCCTCATCGAGGATATGCGTGTGCTTGATATGGCGATTGATGCGGCCAATGCCAACCCCCTCGGTAGTGCTGCTGGATACGGTACTCGCTTGCCCCTTGACAGAATTCGCACAACAGAGGCGCTGAACTTTGATCGCGTGCATGTGACAAGCACCTTTGCACAAATGTCGCGCGGGCGTACGGAGAAACTTGCAGCGCTTGCCATCGGACAGGTGGCCTCGACACTTGCGCGGTTTGCATCTGATGTCGTGCACTATGTAAGTCAGAACTTTGCCTTTGTTTCTCTGCCAGATTCACTGACGACGGGCTCGAGCATCATGCCGCACAAGAAGAACCCCGATGTATTCGAGGTTCTGCGCGCGCGCTGCAACAGACTCCAGTCTGTTGCACAAGAAATAACGCTCATTTGCACAAACCTGCCATCTGGCTATCACCGTGACATGCAGTTCACGAAAGATCGCATCGTGCACACAATTGATGAGATCGGGCTGTGTCTGCGCGTAGCGCAACATGTGACGCCGATGATCATGCCGCGCATCGACATACTTGATAATGAAATGTATGATGCGTTGTTCAGTGTTGATCGGGTGGACGATCTGGTACGTCAAGGCATGCCGTTCCGCGAGGCCTACAAGGAGGTAGCGCAACAAGTAGCCGAGGGCAAACCTATGCGTAGCAGTCATGATGGTGGTGCAGATGCAACGGCTGCGCTTGGCAGCGTGGGAAATCCTGGGCTCGATGAGCTACGCAGAAGGCTTGGTGTTCATAGCTAAGATGTGCCGAATTGAGGGCTCGTTGCATATCAGTAGCGGCTAATGTAGTTTTGTGACAACAAAACCCGCCAAGGCTATGCACGTTAGTGTACCCTCAAATCGGCGGGTTACTTCTTTTTGGAAGAGAGTTGCGCCGTGAAAGTTCCATTTTCAAAAGACCCCAAGCCGATTACTGACCAGGTTGAGATTCTTCAACGCAGAGGGATGTGTTTCGATGACGTGTCTATAGCGGAGCACTATCTAAGACATCTAAACTATTATCGTCTTGGTGCTTACTGGCTGCCCTTCGAGGCGGATCATGAAACACATCGATTCAAGCCAGGTACGAACTTTCAACGAGTCGTTGATCACTATCTGTTTGATCGCGAACTTCGATTGCTTGTGCTTTCCGCGATAGAACGGGTCGAGGTGTCGATGCGCTCTATGTGGGCCCATCACATGGGAATGGAGCATGGACCTTTTGCTCATCTCAAACCGCATCTTTTCAAGGATCTTCAGCATGGAGATAGAAACCTCACAGAGATGCAACGAGAGTTGAGCCGCTCTCATGAATTGTTTGTAAGGCACTTCAGAGATAAGTACGTTGATCCCACACCTCCCGTATGGGCAGTCTGTGAAGTGCTGTCGTTAGGACTATTGTCAAAATGCTTTGCGAATCTTCGTGACAACCGAACGCGATCCCTCATCAGTAAGCCATTCGGAATAGATCATGATGTGCTAGCATCTTGGATGCAACACTTAACATATGTTCGAAACATCTGTGCACATCATGGTCGATTGTGGAACCGGGAGCTAACGGTTACTGCGAAGATCCCACGTACCAAACCTCGGCATCTTGTCAACGAGATGAGTTCGAGCATTCGAGGCATCAGCAATACACTTATTCTTCTTGATCATTTATTATCTGTTATCGAACCTAATAACACATGGAAAACTACTGTAGTGAATCTGATTGATACCTACATGATTGACTCACTGCGAATGGGGTTCCCGCTCAATCATAATTGGCTACACAAAAGCTGACACTTCAGCGTTTCAGAGTTATTAGTATCTCAGCCACAACCACCCCTATGAGACTTCCCGTAAGTACATCACTTAGGTAGTGTACGTTGAGCATGATGCGTCCAAGCGCGATGGCTATGCCGACAATCCAGAATGCATGCTTTGCACGAGGATATGCAGCAGCACCCGCAACGGCTATGGCAAGCCCCGTTGTAGCATGTCCGCTCGGAAATGAATTCCACATATAGTCCATCTGGAACCCAAGCACATTCCAATCGGTTATTGACTGTTCGATGAACAGTGGCGGACGTGGACGACAGGCGATGACCTTGATGATGTTCGCAATGATGCCCGACGCTGCAACAGCACCAAAAAGACGAAGGTGATTGTATGCCTCGTCACGTCGTGATCGCCAAGCTATACCTGTGATCACGATGCAGTAACCTAAGATCCAGTGTGCTTTACCGGCTTCCTCTAACCAGTGACCAAGCATGCGACTGAAATCCGTCTGCGTGCTTTCAATCCAGAGGGCAAGGGGCTTGTCGAGCCACAACATCGAGGCAACGATGGCCGCAAGCCAGATGATGATGATCTGTGCTGAACGTTGCTTCACTTCTTGCTAGGCTTCTTTTTCGGAATGATCGGAAGATCTAGTTGTTTGATCTTTGCGTTGAGTTCTATGAGAAGCTTCTCATCAACATCATACAACTTCCGCAGGTATGTGTCGGCCTCGCGTGCGAGCTGATCGAAGAGATCGTACGTCTGCTTGGTCGGACGTCTGTCTGCGCTTGTAGCAACGCTCGCAAGTGAAGCGATCTTGTTGTTGAGCTTTACAGGATAGTTCAGCAGATCCTGGAATGCCTTTGCCTTAGTCTGGATCAGCGCATCCTCGACCGACGTCAGCGTATCGCTGATATGCTTTGCAAGCGTATCGACAGTCTTCGTCTGGGTAGAATCGAGGTCTGACCAGCTAGACTTTACACTTGCAACAATCGAGCGAACTTCACGAATACGTTTGATTGCTTTGTTGATCTCAGAGAGCTTCGTGTTGATCTGCTGGTGAAGTTCGAACTGGGCAACGAGATCTTCGCGTGGCGTATCGAGCCTCGGATCCATGCGGATCTCAAAGGGAACAGTTTCTGATTGATCGCCAAGTGTGAAAGTTGCCTTGTACCATCCGGGCGCAGCAAGCGGGCCCTCTGTGCCGCCACCCCAGAGGAGTGCACCCTCGAGCTCCTCGGCATCAGGCCAGCGCATGTTCCATCTAAACTTGTTCAGACCACTGTACATCGTTGGTGCCTCCGCTGATGCACGATGGAGAGGGTCGACGTGGAAATTGCGATCAATCTTAATCGGTTCACCCTTAGGAGTTGTTGTGCTTGAGTATGCTATGATACTGTCGCCCTGCTCGGTTCGGATCGTAATGCGCAGCTCCTTCGATGTGGTGTCCGTTAGGGTGTAGAACAGTTGCACACCAGATGGTGCATTCTCCCCAACGTTCATTGTTGGTTCGCTCCATGAGCCCCCTGCCACCCGATAGGTGTGACGTGGCGCATGTGCCGTAAGAAGCTTCTTGGAAGGGACTGAGTATTGGTGCAGTGGTGTCAGGTCGTCAAGGATCCAGAAAGAGCGTCCGTGTGTGCAGATCACGAGATCCTTTTCCGTTGGATGTATGACGAGGTCGTGAACTGGTGTAACTGGGAAGTTCAGCCGGAACCTGCTCCATGTAGCTCCAGCATTGAACGAAATGAAGATCCCTTGTTCTGTGCCCGCATACAGCAGCCCTTTGCGGAAGGGGTCTTCGCGAACAACGCGTGCAAATGCACCTGCAGGGATGCCTTGTGTGATCAGCGTCCAAGAGGCGCCGTAGTCTGTTGTCTTGTAGATGTATGGAGCCATGTCGCCATGCTTATAGCGGTTTACTGCGGCATAAGCGGTTCCTGCATCAAATGGCGACGGTGAGATCATACTCACCAGTGATTCAGGCAGACCCTTTGGAGTAACGTTCTTCCAAGTGTTGCCATTGTCGGTACTCACATGTATCAAGCCGCAGTCGCTTCCTGTCCAGAGAACGCCTTGCTTGACGGGGGACTCAGCGAAGGTGAAGATGGTGTTGTAGACCTCGACGCCGGTATTGTCCTTTGTGATCGGGCCTCCTGAGGGCTGCTGCTTCGACGGATCGTTTCTCGTAAGATCAGTACTGATCTTCGTCCAACTCATACCCTCGTTTGTGCTCTTCCAAACGTGCTGAGATGTGGTGTAGAGTACCTTGTTATCGTGCGGTGAAAACATAAGCGGGAAGGTCCACTGGAATCTCTCATTGCGATCGATAGATCCCTCGCCGATGGGGTTCTCTGGGTAGACAGAAATGTCTTGCTCCTGATTGAGCTTCAGGGATTTACGTCCGATGTATCCTGAGTAATTACCGCCAAATGTGATATCAGGGTCCGTTGGGTGGGGAATAACATAACCGCTCTCGAAGCCTGCAACTGGATACCAGTCGTTCTTGCCGATTGACCAGCCCCCGATCAGACGATGGGGAATAGAGCATGTGGTGTTGTCTTGTTGTGCGCCGTAAAGTCTGTAGGGGAAATGGTTGTCAACGCTCACATGGTAGAACTGTGCAGTTGCAACGTCGTCCTCTGTCCAGTGCTTCCAGCCATCTTCTGTAACCACAGCGCCTCCGTCGTCACCGATGATCATGCGCTTAGGATCAGTTGGGTCGATCCATAGGTCGTGATGGTCGCCATGGTTCGAACCGAGTCCAGTAAAGGTGCGTCCGCCATCTGTACTCTTGTGCCATCCAACATTGAGTACATAAACAGTGTTGGCATCGAGCGGGTCGGCATAGACATGGTTAAAGTACCACGGACGCTGACGGATCTCGGCATACGTGCTCACGCGTGACCACGAATACCCTCCATCAACACTTTTGAACAGACCACCGTGCTCGCTTTCGATCATTGCCCAGACAAGATTGCGTTGTGCGCGAGAAACATCAACATTGATCTTACCGAGGATGCCCTTGGGCATTCCTGGATTCGTCGTGATTTCCCTCCACGTCTCTCCACCATCCGTACTCTTGAAGAGACCGGAGCCCTTGCCGCCACTACTCATGCTGTATGCATTGCGGTATGCCTGCCAAAGCGAAGCGTACACGATGCGTGGATTGTTTGGGTCCATCTTCAGCGTCATGCCGCCGGTGCTATCATTGCGATAGAGCACCTTGCGCCATGTTTCGCCGCCATTGGTTGATTTGTAGATGCCCCGTTCTTCATTGGCTGAAAAGACATTGCCCATCGCAGAGACAAGCACAACGTTCTCATCCTCGGGGTCCACAACGATATCTGCTACCATCGTTGCTTCGCGCAGACCGATGTGCCTCCACGTATGGCCACCATCAGTGGTCTTGTACATACCATCGCCGGGCGAGATGTTGCCCCGGATGTCAGTCTCGCCCATTCCTACATAAACAACGTTAGGATCGGAGGGGGCGATGGTGATCGCCCCCACACTTGAAGATCCGAATGTTGCGTCAGAGACTGATCGCCAGTTCTCACCACCATCTTCCGACTTCCAAACGCCCCCTCCCGTCGCTCCGAAGTAGTAAGTCGACTTCAGGTCTGGGTGCCCTGCAACGGCCAGGGATCGACCCGCTCGGTAGGGGCCGATGCATCGAAACTTCATCGCTCGAAATGCGATATCGAGTTGTTCTGTACTTGGCGTGGGAAGAAGCTGTGCGATGAGCACAGCAGGAAGAACGAGGAGGGCGAGAACAAGTCTCATTAGGCTTTTACCGCATGAGTTTGACAGATTCCTTGCCATTGGAAAGCAGATATGTGCCATGCGGCAGCATGCTACAGTCAATGGTTTGCGAACCCGAAACTACGGCAGAAAGTGCAGTCAAACGACCTGTGATATCGGTGATTATAACGGAGCTGCCCGGCTCGAATGGCAGTCTGACTGAGCCAGAGGTAGCTAGGATGCCCTTGGGCAGCGAAGGTGTCTCAAGATCATTGACGGAGACGGCGCTGAGCAGGTCATAGATCGCCACATCAGAGGCTGGTTCGTAGGTGTCCTTACGGAAGGTCTGTGTTACCCATAGATCGTTTCCACGAAGTGCGATGCCCTCTGGCTTGGCAGCCAGTTTGATCGACTTGATGTGTTCACGGGTCTGAAGGTTAAAGATGCGAATCTCTTCATCAAATGTCGAGACCAGAAGCACCTTGGACTTCAATGTTGGATCGAACCATACGGCTGCTTCTCGCGGACCATCAAAGCCGGATGTACCCGCATCGATTGTGCCGACCTTCTCGTGCTTTACAAGATCGACCATCACAATGGTATGAGAACCGTTAACGACGACGTAGGCCGTATCGCCGTCGGTAACAAAGTAGTTCGGGGTATCACCAACTTCGATAACCTTCTGTGCACGTGGTGTAGTCTTCAGATCAACAATGCTGAACGTACCATTTGCCTTACCGAATAGCTCTTCACAGATCAAAAGTACCTGCTCAAGCCCGCTAGCAGTTTGATGATACGAAACCTGTTGAGGGTTCACGCCAACTGGGATGATCGTGGTCTGCTTGGTATCGACGTTAAACTCGATTACATTTCCCGGCTCTGTAAACGACGGGCGCTCGCTCATCCAGAGTGTCTTCAGGTCCTGGCTGGCATCAAGACCAAAGATCTTACCTTCAAAGAGACTGCCAAGGGGCGTTAACGTCGTTGTCTGATAGCGTACCACCTCTTTGCCAATCACAAGGTCGAGAACATCCTTTTCCAGCGACGACCCAGATCGTGTGACTTTAACGTCCTTCCATTCAAACTGCTGGCTGCGCACAACGCTCAACGTTGCCGGGTCTATCACAAGCCACGATGCGGAAGCATCGCCAGTATCTATCTCGCCGTCGTAATCAGCGTCGAGGCGCGCGCACAACACATGGGCGAACCCGTCGTCGAAAAACACAGCTGAAGGAAGAGGTGGAGTAGCAGCTTTGTTTTGGGCAAAGCTCGATGTGCATGTTAGTGCAAGAGCACATGCAAGTATGAAGCTGCGCATGGCAAGCCCCTTGAGTATTGTCTGTCGTGATGCGCGACAGAGGAGACAGCGTCTCCAGTTGTAGAAATCGATGTAGCAGGTATTCCGACTTCGGCTTCATCCTCTCCAACCGTCTTCCCGCATTGTGTCATCAACACACACGCAGTGACTGTCCTCTCAGGACTAGGTAGGATCGTCTGCCGTTACGGCGGCGCAACCGTGCACGATTCTCGCGTGCTTCCCTCAATGTGCTGCCGTGATTAGCGACAGCAACTACATCGGCGTGCAAATATATCACGCGACTATCTTTGCGTATGCAACACCGTCACATGCTTTACATTCTCGCCATGACATGTACAGCGGCATCTGGCATGGCAGCTCAACTCTTTAGCGGATATGTCCCGCGAATTGCTGCAAGTCTCTTGCCCGGGCTCGAGCCCAGTGATGCGATCCGTCAGGTAGGCTCTTACGGCGGCTCTGCCTTCCTGTTCGGCTGGGCGGTTGGTGCATTTGCTCTGGGTTGGGTTTCTGATAAGATCGGACGCCGGTATGCCTACTTCATGAGTGTTCTTCTGGCCACTTCGTGTATGCTGCTCATAAGTTATGCTGACTCAATGGCCATGCTGATCATGGCCCGAGCTCTTATGGGAGTGGGTGTTGGTAGCGTCTTGGCACAATCTGTCGTGATGATTTCCGAAGCATTCCCAACCACGAGTCGTTCCATTGTTGTTGGCATTCTCATCAATGCCTTCCCTATGGGCTTTGTCGGTGCTGGACTTATCACGCAGTCTACCGATGATTGGCAGGCAGGTTATCGCTTGGCAAGCACCGCAATGTTCTTAGCCATTGCGGTGCTATTTGTTGTGCGCGAGAGCGACATGTGGAGATCGAGTGTATCAGCGGCTGAGAGTACGACAGCGCTTACTGTGTGGCATCCGTCGCTACGTTCTGATCTGCGTGTCGCCATCGTCCTGTTTGGCTCTATGCTTCTGGGCATTTGGGCTGTACTGGGCTGGATGCCCACATACATTGCGAAGATCAGTTTACCGGAGCATTCTCAGGCGAACCGTTCGCTTGCAAACATCATGTTCGGAATTGGCAACGTTGCCGGCGGACTTTTCAGCGGCTTGCTCTCCAACCGACTTGGACGTCGGAAGGCAGCCGCTATCGGATACATAGGATGCCTAACAACGACTGTACTGACGCTACAAACAGGACTTGAACCATCCTTCCTATTTTTCGCGGGCACCTTCAGCATCTGCGTCTTCATTGGACTCAATCAAGGTATTCTAAGTGGGTATCTCCCCGAGTTGTTCCCCACGATTGTTCGTGGAGCAGCAACGGGTTTAAGTATGAATATGGGTCGTATTCTAACGGCAATTGGCGTCTTCTTTCTCGGCGTCCTTGTAGAACATCTCGGCGGCTATCAGAATGCTATCACATTGTTTGCCGGATCATACATTGTCGGATTGCTTACACTGTTAGGGGCTCGTGAGACACGTGGACAGGATCTGCCGCACTAGTCTACTTGATTGGTTGGATCTATACCTGAACAGATACCCATGGAGATGGCATATTTCGTTAACGCAGCAATTGAATCAATGCCAAGTTTCGCATAGATGTGCTTGCGATGCTGTTCCACTGTGTGATGACTCCGGTTCAAGAATTCAGCTGTTGCTCGAGAGGAGAGCTCAAGGCATACAACGCAGCGCACAATTTCAATCTCACTCGGCGATAAGGCTGTCTGATACAGAACATTGAAATCGTTTGACATGTCGTCTTGATTGTTGACTTTGTCGAGACTTGCAATTCTTAAAAGTTGCTCACGGATTTCGTGCATACTGGAAGTTCTATGCAGATAGCCGTCAATACCGGCTCTTCTACACCGACTGTGTAGATCGGCTACGTCATGCCGGGTCAACAACACACATACAATCTCCGACCTCAGTTGTTTTACCTGTGCGAGCAGTTCGATGCCGTTCATCGGCGGGATGGAAAATCCGGACAACAGCAGATCAACCTTAGCTCCTGCGGTGAGTGCATCTATGCATTCTTGTGCATTTGAAAACAAGCCGTGAATTGCTAGCCGTTGATCGGTCGGCAAGGCCTTCGCCAGTTCTTCGGCGAATACATGGTGATCATCAACAATGGCAACGCGTATCGGATATTGGGGATGCAAAGGATACGCTCTGTGGTATGTGAGTAGAACTATAGGTCTAGCAGACAGGCGCTGCTGGGCGCTGCATGCTTATTCAGCAGGAGTAGCAATGAACAAAGAAATGCAGCTACACTAGGGTACACTCGCAGATAGCACAAGATACAAAGGCCAGTTCAGGACCAATGTATCGTGGAAACACCCAGCTGGCTGGCGGCCGCACAATTACCCCACGAATCATCAACGAGTATAGTGCTGGCCGTCGCGTACCCTTCGGCTCGACATACATGAAGAAATGCCTGCGGATCTGGTTTACGCAGACGTATGACGTAGGAAAGGTAGACCTGATCTACCGCATCGAACACAGGTATGCACCTCTGCGCAGAATCAAGATGATGGAGCTCAGAGATATTTGACAGAATCACAGTTCGCTCTGCACCATATGTATCCTTGAACCGCTGCACGCGCTGTACAGCATCCACAAAGAGACCCTTGTCGAGAATTGCACACCAAGCACGATCTAGGTCGGAATCGTCGCACGTGAAGCCATAGAGTGATCGCAATCCCTCACGGAACTGAGCCGTAGAGATGTCACCCCGGTCGTAGGAAACAAAAATGTCCGACTGTTGCTCCACACCGAAGTTGATGGGCGTACCATTATAGCCGGGCAGGGCAAGCAGTGCTTGACGGGTACGTTCGAACTCAATATCGAAGAGCACCCCACCAAGGTCAAGAATAAGAAGAGACATAAATCCTGTTTGCTAGTAGCGGAAGTAGTACCAGCGGTTGTCTTCGATGTTGGCTTCAGAGCGCAGGCTCTGCAGATATGCAGCCCATACAGACTGCTTGCGCTCTTGCAGCAGATCCTCTGTGCGCAGTTCGAGCCACATCGGGAACTCGGCATCATTGGCTTTGACGATGCCTGTGAGGTTGACGATGTACCAGCCAAGATCGCCCAGGAATGGTCCGTGCAGTTCGGTAGTAGGCTTGGCAAGGATCTCCTTGGCAGCGGCTGGATCGAAGAGTTCTTCACCAATGAAGCCATTGCCCTGGATCGAAATGTTGCGCATGATCTGAGCCCCCTTGGGATTCTCAGCAATAAACATCACACCGTCATCAAGGCGGGTTGTAACTCCCATGATCGTCTTCATGGCGTCTTTACGTGCCTCACAACCGCGTTGACGGTTGAGCAACATAGCAACGCGAGATGCTGCGGCGTCAAAGGGCATGGGTCCTGCATCGATGCTGTCGACAACTACACCCAGAACCACACCTTTTTCTGGAGTGTCTATTGGGTCGCAGGCAGCTGCCACCTGGGTCTTGAATGCAATGTCGCCAAGCCTATACGATCCGAAAATCTTCTCGTCATCAGTGAACCATGGTGAGAGTTCGATTGTGCGTCCAAACCTTCCGGCGATCACACCAAGCTCCATTCCCTGGTCATAGAGCCCGGCCGCATCATCAACGATGCGCAGGATGCTATCGACAGTTTGACGAGAGGGCTCGATCTCGGTAACGATAACCCGAACCTTAACGTCAGGGAGCTTTCTTCCCTTTACTGTGATTACAGAATCCACCATCAAGACATGCACGCCTGTTGCATGGCCAATGGGGCCTACCGCTGTGTAGCGCTTCTTGCCTTTGATGAGTCCATAAAACGAAGCATGTGCCATACTGTCCGGCGATAGACGCGCGGTGCCGGAAGATGTCGTCCCGGCAACACTTTGCCATAATGAGTCGCGGGTGCGCCCGTTGCGAGCCCCGTTCAGGAGTCCAACGAAGCGTCGCACATTGCTAAGCACAAGCGCCGAGTCGATTGGTGCTGCAGACATTGGCCATGCCAGATAGGCAAGTCTACGCATCGGTTCTGTGGTAGTAAACTCCTGCGGATGTGCCTTGAAATACAACTCGGTCTCTGCAATCGAGGGGGCTGGCAGATTACTCAGGCAGGGCATATAGATGATGTCTGCAGTTGCCGATGTAGCCGCTTCGCGGAATCGCGGACGCAACACGGTTGTATCGAGCGTTACGGTATCGGTGATTGCGCGGCGTACGCGTGTCTCCGTTTCAGACAAGCCGATGATCTCCCTCCACTGTGCAACGGAGGCACGAAGCTGCAGCAGCTCATCGGCACGCTCCTTCTCAGGCATACCCTGGGTGTTGGCTCGGATCAGTGAATCCGGACGATAGAGTATGGCCCTTAGGAGCTCAAGATCAAACTTGCCCTTCGTGTCAACAACCCCACGCTTTATAAAGTCAGGCGTAGCCGATAGAAATATGCTATCAACATCGGCATTCGTAACCCGCACGCGAAGACGAACAGATTCGCGCAGGAGTAGTTTGCGCTGCGTGAGCTCATTCCACGCCTGTTGCATGATCTCCGACGGATCGACCTTGCTGCGCTGCTGGGCATACTCAGTGCGGCGCCCAACTTCTTTTGAATACTCATCGAGCCAGATTGTGTCGCCGTTGACCACACCGGCATGGGCACGGCCCTTGCTGGATGGCTGTGCAAAAAGTTCAATGGCCCCAAGAACAAGTAGGGCAGCGAATACGAAACGTTGCATGCGCAAAGATACCCGTTACGAAGGGTACTGCCTGCGTAACTTTGTATCCATTCTTTGAGGATTCACGTCATGACGCTATCAGAACTTTGCTCAACGCATGCCCAAACTCTAGCCGATGCCATCAAGGCAAACCAAGAGCGTACATTCCACGCACACTGGCCTGAAGCGCCAAGTGGTAAGATCTATGGCGAAACCGCCAACGACGATGGTTTGACGCGGTTTAAGGGGCAGCTCAATGCCAAGTTCGACCGTCTGTCTGGCGGAGAAGAATGGGTTGGGGATGAGTCTTCTCCCTACGGGTTCCCACTAGGCATCACGTACCCAAGCTCTCCAGTTGCCACGGTTGTCGAATGCGCTTCAGCAGCGCAGACTGCTTGGCAGAGTCTAACGCCAGCAGAGCGTGCGTCTATTCTCGTTGAGGCCCTTGAGCGCGGTTCAAAGCATTTCTTTGAGATCGGATACGCGACGCAGCACACGACTGGACAGGGCTTTGTGATGGCATTCCAGGCCTCGGGTCCACACGCATTTGACCGTGCCCTCGAAGCCGTTGCTATGGGGCTTGCAGCTCAGACCTCGTTTACACAGTCTGTGCAGTGGTCAAAGCCCATGGGCAAGTTTTCCGTGAACATCGACAAGTCGTATCGCATCGTACCAAAGGGTATAAATCTGGTTATCGGTTGTTCTACATTTCCAGTGTGGAATACCACCCCTGGCATGTTTGCCGGCCTAGTAACTGGTAACAGCGTTATCGTGAAGCCACATCCGGGTGCGGTCTATCCGATTGCGATCGTGATTGCCGAGCTGCGCAACGTTCTGGTGGACCTAGGACTCGACCCCAATGTAATCCAACTTGCTGCAGATACGGCCGCAAAGCCCCTTACACTGGAGTATGTTCAGCATCCAGCAGTGAGGGTGATTGATTACACAGGGGGCTCAGCATTCGGCACACGTGTTGAACAAGAGTCGATCAAGAACGGCAAAGTTGTCTTTACGGAAAAGGCCGGCGTGAATTGCGTGATCCTTGACAGCACAGACGATCTGGACAAGGCCATGGACAACCTGGCATTCTCGCTGTCGCTGTACTCCGGCCAGATGTGTACAGCCCCACAAAACATCTTCATCGCTGAATCAGGTATGAAGGTTGGTGATACGACGGTTTCTGTTGAAGATGTTGCCTTGAAGCTGCGTGAGAAGGTCGATGCGCTCGTAAACAACGAAAAGGCAGGCCCGGGAACGCTTGGTGCGATTCAGAATCCAACCACAGCAGGTCGCCTCGGCGAAGCGCTCACACTTGGACTTGCTGAGATCCGCGCAACAGCAGCGATCGCACAGCCGGGGTTTGATGCGGCACGTTCACATTCGCCCCTTGTGCTCCGCACAGATGTATCACGTTCGGACGTGTATACACGTGAATGGTTCGGTCCGATCTCCTTTGTGATCACAACCGGCTCATTCGATGAGTCACTCAAGACCGTCGAGCAGAGTATTCGCGAGCATGGAGCTCTCTCTGCTCTCGTCTACACAACGGATGAAGCAAAGATGCAGCAGGCCGAAGATGCTATTGTGATGGCTGGTGCTCCGGTGGCATTCAACTTCAACAGCTTTGTGTGGGTCAATCAGTCAGCTGCGTTTAGCGACTTCCATGGAACGGGATGTAACCCTGCAGGTAATGCTACGTTTGCCGATTGGCAGTTCGTGACGAATCGCTATAACGTTGTGGGTGTGCGTAAGCAGGCCTAAGCCGACCCTACTTGCTGTAGCGAGCGTTCTTGATAAGGCCCCACCGGTGCAGCCTGTGCTGCAGGCTGGTGGCCAGCACGCCTATGCCGTAGATGGAACTACGACGAAAGTTTATCGATGATGCATCGTCGAAGTACTTCGTCGGACATGTCACTTCGCCAATAGGGAAGTTTGCCATGATGATCTGCGACAGCATCTGATTGTCGAAGACAAAGTCATCGCTGTTGCCTTCAAGATTGATGGTCTCAAGTACCTGGCGCGAGAATGCGCGATAGCCCGTGTGATATTCACTTAGCTTCTGTGAGACGAACAGATTCTGGATGAACGTTAGCCCGCGGTTGGCAATGTACTTATAGAGAGGCATGCCGCCTTTGAGTGCGCCGTTGCCGAGAATGCGCGAGGCAAGGACAACAGGGTAGACGTCATTCGCGATCATCCATGCCATCGAAGGGATAAGCGTGGGGGTGTATTGGTAGTCCGGGTGGACCATGATCACGATGTCTGCGCCGATCTCGAGAGCCTTCGTGTAGCATGTCTTTTGGTTGCCACCATAGCCACGATTGAAGTCGTGACGAATCACATGATGGATGCCTAGGCTGTGCGCTAACTCGGTTGTGTTGTCGCGCGAGTGATCATCGACAAGAATAACCTCGTCCACGATATCAAGAGGAATCTCCCGATACGTTTGTTCCAGAGTCTTCTCGGCATTGTATGCCGGCATGACAACTACTATGCGTTTACCGTTGATCATTCGAGCTCAAAAGTAATACTTACCGACGAACGAAGCTTCATCTCGCCACCTGACACCGGTGTTGAAGCTTCGCCCCCTCCATCAGCCATCATGGCAAAGGCTCTTCGACCATGTATCGGCTCAGGGACTTCTCCTCTCGACGCAGCGATTGTTAGTGCCTTACCAAGCTTTGCGCCAACTGCGCTTGCAATGTCTGAGGCGCGCTTGCTTGCATTCTTGGCAGCCTCTACTTGCAGGGAATCAACTAATGCATCACGATTCGACACGATGAAGTGCACTCCCTCGAGCACGTTGCTGCCTTCACGAACCGACGCGTTGATGACCTTTTCAATGATGTCGAGCTTGCGCACCGTGATGGCAACAACATTGCGCATTTCGTACCGCAGGAATTTGCGACGCTTGCTGGAGTAGTCATAGATAGGCTGAATTGAGAGCTCGCTGGTTTGGATATCCTTGTCTGGAATGCCAAGCCCCTTCACAGCTTCATAGATCGATGATACACGCTGATCGTTGTCGCGTTTGATATCAGCAATGCCTGTGCCTTCCGTTTCAACACCAATAGATATGCTAGCCATATCAGGAGCTACCATCATCGACGCTTCGCCATCCATAGAGATCTGACGCTGAGTCTTTTGATCCTGAGCGTGAGCTGGCAGGATAATAATCAACGTTATGATAGATACAGCCAGAATGCGAAACATAGGGTGCTCCCGTATCGGTTGTTACTGAAGGACTTCCATGAGTGATGACCACTCTTCCATCAGAGACGCTACCACGCGCTTTGCAGTGTCGTAGGATGTCACACTCTTGTGCTGCTTCACCGGGTCTTTGTAGAGCTCTGGGTCTGCAAGTGTTGCTTCGAGATCTGCAATCATCTTTTCCTGAATCCCAACCTGCTTTTCGATCTCGGCGATTCTGCGCTCCGCCTTGCGCTTTTCCCGTTCAACAGCCTTTTGTTCCTCGCGGCTTAGCACGGCTGGTTTGTCCTCGGCAGCTGGGGCATGCTTGAGAGGGATCTCAGCAGGGGGCGGGGCATCCTGCACACGGGGGTCGCCCAGAAGCTTGAGATATGCATCAACATCTCCCTCGTACTCTTTGAGCGTACCCATACGGAAGGCGATGATCTTCTCCGTAAGTCCGTCAAGAAAGTCACGGTCGTGTGAGACCACGATCATGGCCCCGTCGTAGGCAAGAAGGGCTTCCTTGAGAACCTCCTTGGAGAGCATGTCTAGGTGGTTCGTGGGCTCATCAAGAATCAGTAGGTTGTATGGCTGCAGCAGCAATCGCGCCAGAGCAAGACGTGACTTCTCGCCTCCACTCAGCACCCCAACACGTTTGTTTATGTCGTCGCCCTTGAACAAAAAGGCTCCAAGCAGCGTGCGCAGGCGCGAGCGCATTTCTGGCGGCGAGGCCTGCTCCATAATCTCATAGACTGTCTGATGTCCGTCCATTAGATCTGCTTGGTGCTGTGCATAGTATCCAATCGAGGTGGCATGACCTACTTGGATGTCGCCTCCGGAAAGGGGCTCTACGCCGGCGATGATCTTGGCTAGCGTTGTTTTGCCCTCGCCGTTCTTTCCGATAAACGCGATCTTCTCACCGCGCTCGAGCACGAAGTCTACACCTCTGAGAACACGCTTGTCGCCGTAGTTCTTTTGGATGTTTGTGCATTCAACGACTACACGACCGGAGCGTGGTGCAGCTGGAAACGAGAAGTGAATTGACGATGTGTCTTGATCATCGACCTCTACGACATCCATGCGCTGAAGCGCTTTGATGCGGGACTGCGCGCGTGAGGCCATGGAGGCCTTGTACTTGAAGCGGTCGATCCATTTCTGCATCCGCTCACGTTCGCGGCCCTGTCTAGCCGCAATAGCCTTTTGTTGTTCCATGCGTTCAGCGCGTATCTCTTCATACTCGGAGTACGATGCAGGGATGTCGTAGACCTTGTTCTTCGTGATCTCGATCGTGCGATTCGTGATGTTGTCCAGGAACGTACGATCGTGCGAGATCAGGACAACGGCGCCTTCGTAGTTCGAGAGAAAATCCTCGAGCCATCGAACGGAGTCGATATCAAGGTGGTTTGTTGGCTCGTCGAGCAAGAGACAGTCTGGACGTTGCAGCAGCAATCGCCCGAGTTCTGCTCGCATCTGCCAGCCCCCTGAGAACATGGTCAGTGGATTGTCTAGCTGTTCGCGTTCGAAACCAAGACCGGTAAGGATCTGCTCAATGTCTGCCTGCATCGTAAGGCCTCCACGCCGAGCATAGAGATCGTTAGCATCTGTAAGACGCTGCACGAGCTTCATGTAGTCGTCGGTCTCATAATCTCTGCGTGTCTCGAGCTGATGCTGAATGCGATCGATCTCGTCGTGCAGGGCAAGCACCTCTTCGAAGGCCTGCATTGCCGTCTCACGCAGGGTCTTGGTGATGTCGAGCGTAAGGTCCTGGGAGAGGAATCCAACGCGAATACCGTTTTGACGTGATACATCGCCTGAGGTTGCTTGACGCTCCCCGGCAATGATGCTGAGCATGGTCGACTTCCCAGCCCCATTGCGTCCAACAAGACCAATACGGTCTCCAAACTTGATCAGAAAGCTGACGCCCTTGAACAGCACGCGTGTGCCAAAGTCAACAGTAATGTTCGATAGTGTTATCACAGGTTCTCCAATGCATCGAGGATCACCTCGGCACATGCGCGTTTCGACATCGCCGGATAGGTCTTTGGATCCGAACCATTCGTAACGATCGTTATGGTATTCTGTCCGCCGCCAAACCCGCTGTTCGGCACGCCTGCCTGATTGGCAATAATCATGTCTGCACTCTTCGTTGCGAGCTTTCGCTTCGCGTTCTCGACGACGTCGTCGGATTCGAGAGCAAACCCGACAACGCGTTGACGTTCTGTCTTACCCTTGCCGATCTCTGCGAGAATGTCGTGGGTGCGGGTAAGCTCTATCGAAAGAGTATCGCCGAGTTGTTCCTTCTTGATCTTCTGCTGTGACGGCTTCAATGGGGTAAAGTCAGCCACTGCTGCCGCCATGATGAATGCGTCCACATCTCTGTGCTTCATCACTGCTTCGTACATCTCTTGTGCGCTCACAACATCTATGCGTTCCACGCCAAATGGTGCTGGAAGATTTGTTGGACCCGTCACAAGCGTCACCAGGTACCCACGCTTCTGTGCAGCTTCTGCAAGTGCAAATCCCATTGTACCCGTGGCATGATTTACGATCGAGCGTACGGCATCAATGCGTTCATGGGTGGGACCAGCGGTTATAAGCAGCGAGTTCCGAGTGCCGAGTGCCGAGTGCCGTGTTCCGAGTGCTGGGTCCCCGCTTTCGCGAGGACGACCAACTTCGCTGCTCGGCACTCGGTACTCGGCACTCGCTACTATCCCAACGATCTTCCCAATCTCTGGCAGTCTGCCTTGACCTATCAGTCCGGAAGCAAGCTCGCCTGAGTCTGGATCTACAACGGTGATGCCGTCAGCGCGCAGTTGTTCAACATTGCGCTTGGTCGATGGTTGCAGCCACATGTCGGTGTCCATGGCCGGGAACACGATCAGCTCAGTGTCGGCTGTCCGTGAGCAGACAACAGTCATGAGAGCTGTGTCGCATAACCCTGTGGCAAGGCGTGCCAACGTCGTTGCTGAGCAAGGGGCGATCAAGATCAAATCGGCCCACTGAGCAAGATGCACGTGCCATGAGCCCCCTTGCTGAATTGCTGGATCGTAGGGGTCGATGATCACCGAATGCAGTGATACCGCCTCCAGGGCCAGTGGCGCTACGAACTGGCGGGCAGATGGAGTCATCACCACGCGCACGTCGTGGCCGGCCTTGCGCAGATCTCGCACAAGCCATGGCGTTTTGTAGGCCGAAACGCTTCCGGTTATTCCAAGCAGGATGTTCATAAGACAACAAGAGCCATCTCGGCACAGACCGGATGGCTCTTCCTCAACTTCATGGATTGGTTATTCCTCTGCTACCAAAGGAGCTGCAACTGGAAGCGGCTCCGTGCGGACATGGATCTGACCGTCTGTCATTTCCTTCATCGCCAAGAACGTAGGCTTCGGAAGAAGGTCAAACTCCTTGCTGATTGCGATCTGGTCTGCATTTGGACCTTCCGCCTCGTCCGTGTCGACGATAACGTCGGCAAGGCGCTCGGAGATCTGTGTCTTGATCTGGTCGTTGATCTGACGTGAGCGTAAGCCCATGGCAACGATAGACTTATAGATCGAGCCCTTTGCAGACTCGTCCATGCGGACCTTGACAGGATTAACGATGTAGGTACTCATAATTCTTGACTCCCGAATGGGTTCACTTTTGACAAGGACGGCAAAGATACCGAACTACAGGGGATTTCCAAGAGGTCAATACCGACAGGTCTCTCGCTTGCCGAACATCGCATACCGGTTTCGTGACATCCACTGATACACCGGACGCCTGATCAAGCGAGGAATGGCCTTGATCAGGTAGGCAAGGGGCTTGTGCCATCCACCCAGGAGGGTAAAGAGATAGATCATGGCCAGATCTTCTGTGTAGAATTCTCCCGATGGCGTGATAACATATACCGAGTCGGGCGGACCCATAACGCCGTGTCTGCGGAGCAGTGCCGAGCCCTCTTCGCCCTGAAACGGTATGTAGCGTAGCTGACGGTTTATGTCGTGCCGATGCAAATGGTTTACGGTGGCATCGCAGAGGTTGCACATCCCATCGAAGATCACGGTGATCTGTTCTGGGGCGTTCATCTCACACAGCCTCGCGCTTGAGCCGTGCTACGTAGAACCCGTCGCCCCCTGCATCGTTGGGCAGTGTGGACCATTCATGCTGGAGTGAAAACTTAGCACCAGACTCAGTTGCCAGAAACGCACTGATCTGGTTGCGTCCCTCTTCGGGAAGCACGCTGCACGTTGTGTAAACAACTGTTGCGCCAACCTTAGCAATCGGTGCGGACCGCCGCAAGATGTCGGCCTGAATGTTAACCAACTCCTGCAGAGATTCTGGGGTGAGGCGATAGAGGATGTCGGGATTGCGACGGATCACGCCCGTGCCTGTGCACGGCACATCGATAAAAACACCGTCCGCTGTTTCGTGAAGTCGCTTTACCACTTTCGTGGTTGTTATCTCGCGAGTTTCGATAATGTCTACGCCAGCGCGCGTTGATCGCGTGCGAAGTGCATCAAGCTTGGAGGCTTGCGTGTCCAGGGCAATGATGCGTCCCTTGTTCTTCATGTGGCTAGCGAACACGAGAGACTTGCCGCCCGCACCAGCGCAAGCGTCTACAATGCGCATACCTGGCGTACACGGTAGCTCGCATGCAGCCTTGTACGAATTGATGTCCTGCTGCTCGAACCAGCCGCGCTGGAATGCTTCAGATGTGTACAGACCAAATGGTTCGTCGATACGAATGATCTCATTCTCGAGATACAACGGCGCGTAAGGGGCGAGCGCTGCCACACATGTGGCGATATCGATGCGGTGTGTGTTGACGCGTATAAACGTTGACGCATCGCTGAGCATCGACGTCAGCACGTTGTCTGCATTGTCGGTAAAGACCTCGCGAATGCGAACACGCAACCACTCAGGGAAGTGCGCAAGACGCTGATCAACAACTCCGTCCAGTGCTCCGTCAATGGCAGCATCGGCATCGTCATAGCGCACAGCCTGATAGATAGCTGCACGCACGGCGCGCGCAGTTTCTGCATCGGGTCTAAACTCACGAAAGACGCGCTCTATACTCGACGACAGGTGCTTATGCTGTGCGGTTACGTCGTAGACGGCGTCGCGCACGGCGTCATGATACTCTGAGGGAATTGGCACGCTTAGACCGTTATCGTGAGCACGTTGGAAGAGGCATTGTATGTCGAAGAAAACCGGGGCAGGTCCGTAGCTGATCCAGACGTTGGCTGCCTTAGTACGGCACCATTACTGCGTGCAAACTCCGCCTTGTGGCACGGACAAACGCAATTGCTTGCAGCATCGATTGGCAGACCCACGCCGCAACCTGAATGCGTACAGACCGTGCTGAAGACCACAAACGTCTGCGCATCGATACGAGAGATGAAGACCATCTCCCCGTTATTCACGCCAGCAATGGTAGTCTGGATGATACTGCCAACGGTGTTGAGCTCTGGAAACGCTGCAAGACTTACATCATATGTCTTGCCTGGTGATGTTGGCTGACTTTCGTCCTGTTCACAACCGGCAACAAGCGTTGCCACTGTAGAAGCAGATAGAACGAGTCCAACAGATGCAGCAGCCTGCTGCAGGAATGAACGACGAGATGAGGTAGACATGGGCGTGCTAATGACGAATTACCAATGACGAATGACGAATTACCAATGACGAATGACGAATTACCAATGACGAATGACGAATTACCAATGACGAATGACGAGGTAGGTGCTACTTGCTAGAGGAGCGTTTGCGCCAGAGGCCGAATCCAATGAGTGCAACTGAGACACTGCCTACGAATGCGTAGCAGCGTGGGAAATCAGCTACAGTTACATCGACTGGAAGTAGGCCAAACTTAAATGCGGGGATGTACTCAACTTCGCGTCGGGTTGTCCCGAAAAGTTCGTCCTTGAATTCGCGGACCACTTCTTCACGATCCTTGGAGAACACATGCATGCCGTCCTTAACCCAGAGCCAGCCCCCTACAAGGATGCCTACAACTCCAATGATGATGAGGATGTTCTGTTTCATGAACGGGGCTCCTGTTGCGATCAATAGAAAAAGTGCAGTTGCACGTTCCAGCGAGACGTATAACCAGTCATCCACGTGTCCCAGATGCGGTATTCCGGACGCAGCTCGATATAGGGCATCAAAAAGATCTGAGCTCCGATTGTGGCAGAGTTACTCAGGTAGGTGCCACGTGCTCGATACTGATCCGTATAGTAACGCTCTGCCCGAACATACGGGAAGAACCACGTCGATGCCGAATACATTAACTCTGCCATCATAGACTCAGAGCTAAAGCGATCATCGTAATGCATGCGAGTGTAGTCGAGCATGAGTGAGAACTCATCGCTGAGTCCAATTCCGCTGAAGGCGCTCGTAATGCTGAAGTCGTTGTTCTGCAGATATGAACCGCCGAACCACATGTTCAGCTTGTCGTTGAATGCACGCGGCCAGAGCACTGCTCTAGCTGTTAGTGTTGGCTGGTTGCCGTTGACAACTGAAAATGTTTCAATTCCATCGGAGATGCGAACCTGAGAAAGACCTTCACTGCTGAAGACGCCAGCCTGAAGCGAGAGCCACTTGAGCCCCTCGTAGGATACCTCGGCACCAAGCTCGGACCAGTCTGGGGCAATCACTGTCCTGCGCTGCGTAGCAAGAGTGTAGGAGTAGGGGGCCATGGTGTGGTCGTCGTATCGCATGCCGATGTTCGGACGGAACATGCCGACGCGCAGTGATGGCCAAGAGAATGATGGTGCAATGATTGCTGAGATTGCTGCCGGACGCATTCCGGGGTAGGGAAGATTGTCAGACCCAAGGGCGATCGTCGACAGATTCACTGAACCTTCGATGGTGACCTCGGGAATTGGCGTGTACGCCGAGTAGAATGAGGTCTGCATTGGAAATGTTCTGCGCACCGAGGCTTCGCTGTTGAAGGACCGTGTACTTTGGATGCGAGTGTCCATGCCAAGAATCAGCTTGCCGTTAAAGAACTGATTCGACGAGTCCTTGTCGTAGAACCAGCTGAACAGGTCATTCGTTCTTGGGACAAGACCTACATCATACCAGCTGTACCAACCGAGATCGTTGCGCACGCCGCCACCTGAAGGGGCAACGTGACAGTTGATACAGCGATTTCCGGAAATGGCAGAGAACTGCGGAATAGAAAACGCCGTCGCACTGGAGAACAATACGACGGCGATGATGACGGCTACCTTCATCTGTACGGTCTCGTTTAGTTGAGCTTCATTGAGCGAACACACTTCTCAAAGATCGGTAAATAGACCTTTTCATCTGCCTTGCTCCAGTTGACAGTGACGCGGTACATCTTATCGCCCTTGACAGCAAAGTATGCGCGCGCTGCAATGGTTGCCGTTGGATTGTAGGCAAACACAACGGACTTCTGTCCGCCGAGCGTTGCATTGCTCTGCGTTGCGCCTGGATAGCGCGCCTTGTTCTGTTCTACGATTCGGTCAAGGTTGTTTTGCTCCTTTGCGTTGATCACGTCAACCTGGATTGAACAGTCCAAGCGGGCTCCAACAAAGATCGTTGAGCTTATGGCTGATGCTGAACCCTTCTTGGTTTCGAAGTTCTTTGGATAGCTGATCGCGTAGTCGCCACCGCTGTGTGGCTTAAGAGTATCGCTAGGGGGGACAGGTGCTCCCGGCCCCTGCGGAACACCAGCCGGAAGTGGAGCCATTTTCTTGGCAAGCTTTACCGATGCCAAAATCTCTTTGAACTCTTCTTCATAGTCTTCGAATGTGTTGCCGAAGGCTGCGAATGTGACCATCGTTACCACTGAGTCGTTCTCAGCGAAATACGATTCAGTGACGAACTTGCCGTCTTCCTGGTCGAAATCAACGAACAAGCGCTGACCAGACTTACCACCTAACGTTGCGACTGATTTCTGGTAACGGTCAAGGCCATCTTCAAACTCGAGCTTAGAGCGCTTGACAAGAGAATCAATGTTCGTGGTGCTGTCCATAGCGATGGCGCGAATCTCGACCTTTGCTCCACCACGCCCCTTGCCAAACTGCGTGAATCTCGCAGCATGTGCCTTCGTGCTAAAGGCCACGATCATATCGCCTTTTCGGTGCTGGACAACCCAGTTCGCAGGAACCTTGATCTCGAATTTGCGGAGCTCATCTTTCTTGAGCTCGAGGCCTTCGATTGGCACGGGTTTGGCCTTAGGTTGACATCCAGCAATGATCGCGATGCCAGCCAAGGCAATAAGAAGCGAACGAAGTGTCGACATGAAAATTGACTCCGAAAGAATGTTCAGTGACCTAGTTATTGATTGCGCCCTCGATGATCCATGTACCCATGCCACGAACCTGCGAGCTGGATACGACCGATTGGATGTTCCCCCATGGATGTAGAAGCCGTCCGTCGAGCACTTGCATGATCAAGCTTTCGTCGGGCTTGCCTGGTACAACCAAGTTGGGTCTGTCGAAAAGTAACGTTGAGTACGAAGTTAACCGAATCCCAGCAGCTGCCCCTATGTCTCCGTGGCATCCACTTACCGCACAGGTAACGGCCAGAAATGGCAAAACCTGTCCACGAAAGCTCACATTGCTGTCTGGAAACACAACATCTTGTGGCTCGGTAATCATTGAACCATCGCATGATGCGAGCACAAGCCCCCACATGATCGTTGCGATGATGAGAAGATTCCGCATCAGTAGCTTTCCTCGTCTGAGGGGAACGAACGCTCTTTGACGTCGCGAACGTACTGTGAGGCTGCTTCGATCATAACGGTGTGCAGATCAGCATACCGCCGCACGAACCGAGGATTGAATTCCGTGGACATCCCCATCATATCTGTCCAGACAAGGATCTGTCCGTCACATGCGGGCCCAGCTCCGATGCCTATTGTAGGAATCGAAAGCAGGCTTGTGATCTCCGCTGCCAGAGTTGCTGGGATCTTCTCGAGAACGATCGCAAATGCGCCTGCCTCTTGCAGTGCCAGGGCGTCACGCTTCATGATCTCTGCTTCTTCCGGGGTAGAGCCCCTTTCCTTGTAGGACCCAAACTGATGAATACTCTGGGGTGTAAGCCCCAAGTGCCCCATAACAGGAATTCCGTTTTCCGTCATGAGCCTGACCGAATCCACGACCCGCTGGCCACCCTCGAGCTTGACCGCCCCGGAGCCAGCTTCCTTCATCAGACGCCCGGCATTCCGAAAGGCTTCCTGCGGCGATACCTGATAACTCATAAAGGGCATATCAGTAACCACCAGTGCACGGCTGACTGCTCTTACCACAGCTTGGGTGTGGTAGATCATGTGCTCGAGCGTTACGGGAATAGTCGTGTCGTGTCCCTGAATCACGTTCCCTACAGAGTCACCTACCAGCAGCACTTCGACGCCAGAGGCATCAAGGATAGCGGCCGAGATAGCATCGTATGCGGTAAGGCATGCGATGGGTTTCCCTGCAGACTTCATTTCAATCAGCCTGCGGGTTGTTACGCGTTTGCGGGTATTGGGTACAACTGACATGATAACACTTCGTGATTCGGCACAAAGATAGCCGTCGCAGGCCTTCTGGGCGTTATCTTATCGTTATGTTCGACCCAGTTGTTTCACGTACTGCTCTCTCGGTAGACCTCCAGCCCGGTCGAAATGCTCTGTTCATTTCCGACGTACATCTGGGCTACGGCACCCGCGATCAGGACCGGCAGCGCGAGTCCGACCTGCTCAAAGTTCTCGAGGGGGCTCTCCCGACGTGTGGCCACCTGTTCATTGTTGGCGATCTGTTCGACCTCTGGTTTGACTACTCCCGGGTCATTCCCCGCGATCACGTGCGAACCCTTGCCTGCCTAGGCAGATTCAGAGATCAGGGGATACCTGTTACGTATCTGATGGGGAATCATGATTTCGGTCACGATACGTATTTCCATAAGGAGCTCGACATTGAGGTTCTCGGCGGAGATGTCGAGGCAGTAATCAATGGTAAGCGATTCTACATTGCTCATGGCGACGGAAAGGCCCATAACGATACGGGCTATCTCATCCTGCGTTCAGTCCTGCGCAGTCGAATAGCCCAGTGGTTCTATAGGCTGCTCCATCCGAATGTGGGCATCGGACTTGCTTCAGCCACGTCGCATGGAAGCCGTGACTACACTGGACACAAGGACTATGGAACGAGCGATGGTCTTCGCGATTTTGCCCTCGGCAAGATCAATGAAGGCTTCGATTACGTGGTCATGGGCCATCGCCACAAGGCCGAGACAACTGCTCATCGGGATGGATGGTACATCAATCTCGGCCACTGGCTCGCTCGGCCCGCTACCTATGGCACATTCAGCGCAGAGCGAGGGTTCGAAATGCATGCAACCACAGACATTTGACACAACAATGATTACAAAGGCACTCGTATGAAGAAGATCGGTTTACTCTTCGGGATGGAACAGTCCTTTCCCCCGGCTCTTGTGCAGGAGATCAATAGTCGTGATGCCGGTGTCTCTGCAGAATTTATGAAGATTGGCGGGGTGGGTCTGGATACATTGTTCGAGTACGATGTCATCCTTGATCGTATCTCTCAGGACGTGCCGTATTACCGAGCTATGCTGAAGCTCGCCGCCCTCAAGGGAGTGCGTGTTGTGAATAATCCGTTCTGGTGGTCAGCAGACGACAAGTTCTTCAACTACGCTCTTGCTCATCGTGTTGGCATTCCGGTACCAAAGACCGTGCTGCTTCCAAGCAAGAACCATCCGCCCGACACAACAGCCGACTCCTTCCGGAACCTTCAGTACCCGCTCAACTGGCAGGAGCTGTTTGATGACGTGGGGTTCCCTGCCTACCTCAAGCCATTTGATGGAGGGGGCTGGAAGCACGTCTACAAGGTCGACACCGTTGATCAGTTCTTTGAGGCCTATGCCGAAACAGAAGATATCGTCATGACGCTGCAGGAAGGCATCGAGTTTACGGAGTACTACCGGTGTTACTGCATCGGTAAGAAGTATGTGCGCATCATGCCGTATGAGCCCCGTAACCCCCATCATCTTCGCTATCAGGCTGGGTTTGCCCCGTCGCCAGAGATGCTCGAGCGACTCGAAGAGTTGTGCATTCAGATCTGTACAATGTTGAGCTACGACTTTAACACGATCGAGTTCGCAGTTCGTGACGGCATCCCATATGCGATCGATTACATGAACCCTGCCCCTGATGCTGAGCGCACATCGGTGCAGGAAGACAACTTCGAATGGGTACTCAAAACCACAGCCACATATCTCATCGATCTTGCCCTTGAAGGACGCAAGGTGCCTACGGAGTATGCTTGGAGTTCGTTCATTGGTAAGGGATCTGGAAAGTAATGCAGCACCGAACGCTGATTCTTGATGGCGAGTCGCTCACAATCGATGAACTCGCTCACGTTGTCTACGATACGAACGCTCGCGTTGAGATCAGTCCTTCAGCGCGCGAGCGGGTTCGTGCATCACGTGAAGCGGTAGAACGTTGGATCTCGGAAGGTCGTGTAGTCTACGGAATGACAACGGGCTTTGGTGAGTTTGCTAACGTGAATATCGCGCAGAGCGACATCGAAGCTTTGCAAGAAAACCTCATCATCTCTCACAGCACGGGCGTTGGAGATCTGCTTCCGCATGAGATCGTTCGCTCGATGATGATTCTGCGCGTCAATGCACTCGTCAAGGGATTCTCCGGCATTCGTGAGTCAACAGTCGATACACTTGTTGCCATGATCAACGCAGACATTATACCTGCGATCCCATCTCAGGGGTCTGTTGGTTCAAGCGGTGACCTTGCCCCCTTATCGCATCTTGCCCTATGTATGATTGGAAGGGGCGAGTGTATTGTTAACGGACAGCGCGTACCAAGTACTGATGTCTTGAGACGTCACGGCATCGAGCTCGTGCGCCTTGCCGCCAAGGAAGGTTTGGCACTCATCAACGGTACGCAGATGATGTGCTCGTATGCGGCACTGGCATTGCATCGTGCGCGCAACATCATGAAGACGTCTGATATCGCTGGAGCGCTTTCACTTGATGCCCTTCGTGGAACCGATGCAGCCTTTGATGAGCGCCTGCACATGACGCGTCCACATCCTGGGCAGCTCAGAGTTGCCAAGAATCTGCGGACGTTACTCTCGGGCAGTCAGATTCGTGAATCGCATCGTGATGGCGACGGAAAGGTCCAGGATGCCTACAGTCTGCGCTGCATGCCGCAAGTTCATGGTGCTTCGCGCGATACGATCACGTTTGCCACAGAGGTGGTCGAGCGAGAGATGAACAGTGCAACAGACAACCCACTCATCTTTGCCGAAGATGATGATCACGTACAAGGGGGTAATTTCCATGGTCAGCCCCTTGCCTTGATTCTCGACTATCTGGCAATCGCTCTGTCGGAGCTGGCCAACATTTCTGAGCGCCGTACTGAACGCATGGTGAATCACGCACTGGGTGGATTGCCTCGATTTCTGACTCCGAACGGAGGACTTCACTCGGGTATGATGATTGCGCAATACACGGCCGCTGCGTTGGTTAGCGAGAACAAGGTACTTGCTCACCCTGCAAGTGTTGACAGCATTCCGACTTCAGCGAACCAGGAAGACCACAATTCGATGGGCAGTATTGCCGGACGTAAACTTTGGAATGTTTTAGCGAATGTTGAACGTGTACTGAGTATCGAGATACTCTGTGCTTGCCAGGGCATCGATTTGTTACGGCCGCTTGTAAGCAGTTCGACACTGGAGCGTATCGTAGGACTTGTCCGCACGGTAGTTCCATTTGCCGAAGCCGATCGTGTTCTCTATCATGACATGGATGCAGTGCACAAACTCGTTGTTCAAGGGGCTATCGTTCAAGCAATTCCGGCAGGCATGATGGAGTGATCATAGAGCATCCGATATGGCATGCTAAACATATTGATGATGTTCTTCGAGTACTTGAATCATCAACAACAGAAGGGCTAACTGAACAGGAGGCCTCGATTCGACGGCGAGCATACGGTCTGAACTCCCTGCCGCAGGGTTCAATCGAGCACCCCGTGAGGCGCTTTGCACGTCAGCTCAATGCTCCACTTGTCTATATCTTGATCCTTGCCGGCTGCGTCACGGTAGTAGTTAGCGGGATAGCAGACGCAATTGTCATATTCAGTGTTGTCCTCCTAAATGCCATCATCGGATTTCTGCAAGAAGGCAAGGCAATTGCTGCTCTTGCATCCCTTGCGGCCAACATCGAAGGCGAGACCACAGTGGTGCGTTCCTGCACGCGAATGCGGATCGCCATGCCCGAGCTTGTTCCAGGTGATATTGTTCTCCTTGAGGCTGGGGACAAAGTACCTGCGGACCTACGGCTTCTCTGGGTCAAGGATGTTGCCATTGCTGAAGCTGTTCTTACCGGTGAATCGCTTCCTGCAGAGAAGCACACTGGGGTATTGGATGAGTCCACGCAAGTGGCGGACCGATCAAACATGGCATACGCCTCAACAGTGGTCGTGCGCGGTTCGGCAACGGGGATCGTCGTGGCAACTGGCACTTCAACAGAGGTAGGGACGATCTCGGCACTACTCGACACCGCTCCTCAGCTGCAGACACCACTTACGCGCCAGATCGAGAAGTTTAGTTCAATGCTTCTCTACGCCATTATAGGGCTTGCGGCTGTTACATTCATCGTTGGCGTTCTGCGTGGTAGTTCGGTCGTAGAGATGCTCATCGTTTCCGTAGCGCTGAGCGTTGGCGCTGTTCCAGAGGGCCTGCCAGCAGCAGTTACAATCATCCTGGCCATCGGCGTTAACCGTATGGCGAAGCGTAGGGCCATTATTCGAAAGCTGCCGGCTGTCGAGACGTTGGGGTCGACTACGGTGATCTGTTCCGATAAAACTGGAACATTGACCGAAAATCAAATGACTGTTGTTAAGATCGCGACAGCTGGGCACGAGTATGATGTGGAAGGCACGGGCTATGAACCTGATGGCCGAATCCTACGCGCCAATGACTCATCGGGTGCAGAGTACCCCATACACATTGGGCAGGACATTGCCCTGCTCGAGACAATCCGCACAGGAGTTCTCTGCTCAACTGCCATCGTTCATCAGGAAGGGGGCAGGTGGCAGTCCGTCGGAGATCCAACTGAAGCGGCCCTCGTGGTGCTCGGCATGAAAGCCGATGTGCATCGGGCTGTTGAACATGAACTCATGCCATTGGTAGATGTATTGCCGTTCTCCAGTGACTACCGCCTCATGGCAACGTTGCATCGTCTTGAACATGGCGGTGCCCGCATCTTTGTCAAGGGGAGTTTAGAGGCTTTGTTGCCTCGTTGTTCTTCGCAGCTTCAGCCGGATGGATCACACAGAGCAGTTGATACGTCCCGGTTTCATGCAGAGGCCGAGATGATGGGCGCGCGTGGCCATCGTGTCTTGGCGTGTGCAACCAGGTATCAGGATACCGTACCCGAAACGCTGGAGCTGCGCACGATCGCATCAGATCTTGCGTTCTGTGGAATTGTTGGAATGGTTGATCCTCCGCGTGCCGAGGTACGTGCCTCTATCGCCGAGTGTCGTCAAGCTGGCATCGACGTCAAGATGATTACCGGTGACCATGCTTCAACAGCTGTTGCTATAGCACGCGAACTGGGAATCATCACTGAGTCACTGCATCCAGAACTGTACGTTCGCACCGGTGCACAGTTGGCTGTCATGAACGACCAGGATTTGGAAGAACACGCCCGGCGCGTTAGCGTGTTTGCCCGCGTTTCGCCGGAACAAAAGCTGCGCCTTGTTACTGCATTGCAGCGCAGGGGGCATGTTGTGGCGATGACTGGTGATGGGGTGAACGACGCGCCAGCGCTTCGTGCTGCAGATATTGGCGTGGCCATGGGGCGCTCGGGAACGGATGTTGCAAAGGAAGCAGCACCTATGGTCTTAACGGATGACAATTTCTCAACGATCGTCTCGGCTGTTGAAGAGGGACGCACTGTCTACGAGAATCTCCTGAAGTTCATTCTGTGGACCATCCCAACAAATGCCGCCGAAGGATTGATCATTGTCTTAGCTGTAGCTGCTGGCTCTGCGTTACCGATAGAACCTGTACAGATTCTCTGGATCAACATGACCACTGCCGTTATCCTGGGACTCCCGTTGGCATTTGAGGCCGCCCCTGCCGATATCATGCGTCAGCCGCCGCGGCGAACTGGCGAGCCCCTTTTTACAAGGGATTTGCTTATGCGAACGTTGCTTGTGACAGTACTTCTCGTGACAGCGGGTTATGGTGTATTCCTCTATGCCCAGCATGCCGGATACACGATCGAGGTTGCACGAACCGCAGCGTCGAACACCTTTGTGATGATCGAGATTTTTTATCTCTTCAATTGCCGAACACTCGTGTCGCCCTCTGCAGCGCCGATAACGTCAAACATGACTATTGTCTATGGCGTGGTGTTGATGGTAACTCTACAGGTTCTGTTTACGTACGTTCCCGTCATGAATGTCATGTTTCGAACAGAAGCCCTGCCGCCCCTTATGTGGGCCATCATCATCTCATGCGGTGTGATAGCCTATGTTGCCGTGGCAATTGAAAAGTCCCTTCGTTGGCGTTATGTCAGAGGAACTTCGATGATGATAAACTGAGACGCCGAGTTCGAGGTGAACGTGAGCTTTTGCTCATCGATCACGCCGAGACCATCGCGACTGCCAAGCGTGATAGATGCATCATCTGCAGCAACATCAAGCGTGCCATGTACGACATAGGTGAAGATGCCGGTATCTGTGCCTTTTCGTGTGTACTCTATGCCCGTATCGCCCGTAACATGTGCCATACTAAGCCACGCCTCTTGGTGGATCCATAGGGGTGTTCCGGCGTTCTCCGGACCAACGACGGTTGTTATCGTATTTGCGGCAACTGGGCCTACCGTTACCTGATCATATCGAGGTACTACATTGGCCTTGTTTGGAATGATCCAGATCTGAAAGAACTTCAATGTGTCGGTCGGCGAACCATTGTATTCTGAATGGGTGATTCCACTACCAGCAGTCATCACCTGCACATCGCCTGCTGCAATTCCTTCTTTGTGTCCCATCGAATCCTGGTGCATGATCACCCCTTCAAGCGGGATTGAGATGATCTCCATGTTCTTGTGAGGATGCGTTCCAAAGCCTTCACCGGCAGCAACGGTATCGTCATTGAAGACACGAAGTGCACCAAAGTTCATTCGCGACGGATCGTAGTATTGCCCAAAGCTGAACGTGTGATACGTGTTAAGCCACCCAAAGTTGCCATGTCCGCGATCGTTCGCAGGGTAGTGAATGGCATTCATCATGAGCCCCGCTTTAGATTGCTGTGGTTGATGTACTCAATGAAATTTGTCAGTAGCGTTCTGTAAACCTTCAGTGTGGCTTCATCCGTGATGATGCCTTCTTCGTTGATTTTGTTGTGAACATTGCTCACAAGGAGTTCGGGGCGCGGAAGCACAGCACCGCTCACGGCCGACATCAATCTGCGTAGATCTGTCTGAGCGCGCACAGCACCAAAGTTTCCGGGGCTGGCACCGATGACGGCAACGGGCTTGTCTGTGAAGGGGCGTGTAGCGCCACGAGAGGCCCAGTCGATTGCGTTCTTCAAAACACCGGAGTACGAGTAGTTGTATTCTGGTGTTGCGATGATTACGCCGTCTGCTTGAGCGATCTGCTCTTTCAGCAATACTACCGCAGATGGTTGCGGTTCATTGTCGATATCACCATCGTATAACGGAATCTCACGTAGCGAGGCGATTGTCAATGTGACATCGGCAGGGAGCAGTGTACTTGCTGTCGTGAGCAGTCCTGTATTGTAGGAACTCTCACGCAGTGAGCCGGATATACCAAGCAGTTTCATAGTGCGCTCATATGTGTTTGAACACGCAAATATACATTGTACCACGGCAGATATACGAACAAGCCCCGCTCAACGAGTGATGAACGGGGCCCGACCGTGTGATTGATGAATATAAATCTACTTTGTAACGACCACGTTGGTTGTGCTTCTTCCGGCAGGTGTGTTGATGCTTACCATGTATGTGCCAGCAGGGAGACCGGAGAGGTCGAACCGGTGGTTGACCTTTCCTGATTGCGCTGTGACGTTGACCGTGCGCACCAGCGTACCATTCATGTCGAACACCTGGAGCGCATGTTGTCCATCGGGAACATTAGCAACATCCACTGTAGCCGCGTTGCCACTTGGCGCAGGAGACACCGACATTGGCATGCGTTGCGGTGTAAAGATGCCCGCTTGGGGGGCAGGGGGCATTGTGCCATCCCAAAGGATAAAGCGAATTGCTGCCTTGCGTCCATCACCGCCCATGAGTGGCAACTGCTGTCCACCACGACCGAACATGCCATTGAAATCAAGGTCCTCATGCTCATCGCGCCAGTCACCTACGATATCTCTTGCTTGACCGCGCCATGATTCAATCTTGTCTTCGTTGTCATCGAAGAGCTGACGCAGCTTCGTGCGCGAACGCTTTGCGATTGGCTTGAGGCGCTCAAGCACATCCTTTACTGCATCGCGATGTTTCTCGCGGAGATCTGACATCTTATCGCGCAGCTCGCTACGGTTGCCCCGCTCGAATGTACCGCGCATGTTTTGTAGATCGTTCGCAACAGACTCCTTAAGACGTTTGGCTTCCTGACGAAGCCCCTGCAGAGTGCGCAGGTCCTCTGCCGGAAGTGATGCGTCATATTGCTCATGCCAAGACTTTACCGTAGCGTAGACTTCACGTTCGAACCATGTGCGCAAATCAGAGCGAAGCTCTGTCATCGCGGCACGACGTTCAGCACGCTTTGTGGACTTGTCTTGTGCGATAGCTGCCGCATGAAGACTGATCAGAGCAGCGCAGATAACTAATGCATGTTTCATGATGAACCTCTCGATTGTGTGTGGGCCATGAGACGGTCAGCCACCCGTAGAGGTTTAATCACTCGGCCTCTATGGCCCGCTTACGGGCGAGAAAGGCCTGACGTCTTGGCCTGAAGTCCTTGTGTTGATGTCGGTTCTGCAGAATGATCAGCACGTCATACAGACTACGATAGTGATGGAACGGAATTCCTTGCTCTGTGCAAAACGCCGCTAGAGTTCCTTTGGCAAAGACGATGTCTGCAAACTGCACGGCGCAGGTGTCTGAGCGTCCGTCACCGATGTAGATCACGATATCATCCATCGCAATACGCGAGATCACGGCATTGCGCTTGCACGACGCGCAGAAACACGAGCACGATTCCGAAGCCCCCGGAAACTCAGGCATGAACACTGATCCGTCCCATCGAAGAACATTACATGCTACTGGCAGTTCTGCACCACCTTCAATTGTCTGAAGCAGGGGGCGGATGTAGATGTCGAAGCCATCGCTTACGATGTAGGTTGGGATCTCGACCGATCGAAGCCAGCGCAGCAGTGTGCCCGCACCGGCGTCAAGTTCCTGCTCAAGCGCAAATGCTAAAAGTGCATCGGGGGTAACCAAATCAGAGAAGCTCTGTACGGCCCGCTGGTAGTACTGGGCAACCGACATTGAACCTGTAAGTAGCTCGGAATGAAGGGGCTCGAACTCGCCGAAGTGACGCACAACCTCATCTCCGACATCACGTTGGCTTATCGTACCATCAAAGTCGAGAAAGACCCGGATCGCCATGGCCTAGTTGTAAATGTAGAAGCCGCGTCCAGCAGATTTACCTGTCCACCCGGCGCGCATCATCTGCTTGAGCTGCACACACGGACGATAGCGTTCTTGTTGATACTCCCTGTAAAGACCATCAAGGATCAGCGTTACAACACCGATGCCGATTTCATCTGCCCAAGCAAGAAGCCCCTTCGGGTAATTCACACCGAGCATCATGGCCTTGTCGATGTCTTCCGGAGCTGCTAGGCCCTCCATGACAGCGAATGCCGCCTCGTTGATCAACATTGCCAGTACGCGCATCTGGACCAATGCTACGCGGTCTTCCACCACCTCTGTTGCAAAGCCAATCGCCCGCATTAGTTCACGCGCACTTGCCAAATAGGTGTCGGGGGTGTTGAGCCCCTTGCAAATGTCAATCGTTGTAAGACCCTTCATTGCGCCAGGTGCTAGACCGATGCCAACGATACGATCGCCTGTATTGGAGATGCTGCCGATATCTGTGGCTGTGTTGGTAAGGACCGATACAATCACGGCAGCGCGCGGATTCATAGCAGATGCGAGTTCGAGAGCAAGTTTTCGGTCGAGGTGCGACGTGATGGACAGATCAACAATATGCGTGTAGTTCGCAGTAAGCGAGTGGATATCGGAGATAAGTCTGTCTGTGAACTGATCATACGGATCAGCTCCGGCATCACTCGCGATATCTTGCATGACGTCAAAATCAACGTCGAGATCTTCAATATCATCCATTGGCGCAACGATACTGAACTGAATCTCTGCTGCCTGTAGAAGCCCAGCGAACTCTGTCACAAAATCAGAGTCGCCCGTGAGCAGAACATTATATGTGCCGTGTTCGGAGAGGTTGTAGACGTTCATAGCGCTACGAAAGTACGTAGCTTCGCGTCATGACGAACATGGTAAAACGCATCCTCGTGGGTCTAGTAGGCATACCAGCCACGATAGCTCTGATCTATGCAGACGCCAGAGTATTCTCGGCTGTCATCATCCCCTTGACCACCCTTGCGCTTCTCGAGTTCTACAAGCTTGCGGAGTCGAAGCATGCTGTACCGAACAAGGTGGTCGGAGTTATTGGCAGTATTGCACTGCAGATCCTGTTTCTCCTGTACACTGTGTCCACCACGGCGCAAGGTGCTCAGATCATGGTCTACCTGACCGTTGCCGCGATTGGATTCGTGCTTCTCACGCTCACGGCAGAGATGTTTCGTGCCGAGGAAAACGCTCTCCTCAATACATCCCTCACGGTCTTTGGGGTTGTCTACGTAACAGTGTGCCTGTCGATGCTCATGATGCTTCGTTCAAATGTGAATATCGGTGGATTCGACGGAGCCTCACTCACAGTTACGTTGTTTGCCGGGGTGTGGATGTGCGACAGTGCCGCCTATTTTACTGGACTGGCCATCGGAAAGCATAAACTCTTTCCTCGCGTAAGTCCCAAGAAGACTTGGGAGGGGGCTATCGGGGGTGGTATTGCTGCCGTCCTGATTGTGATCGGCTTGTTCACATGGCTCATGCCCACCGTTCCAATGATTCATGCCGTTGTCATCGGTGCGATTATTGCCGTCTTTGGCCCGATCGGCGATCTCGCAGAGTCGTGGCTCAAGAGAGATGCGGTTGTAAAGGATTCGTCGCACATCATTCCGGGTCATGGTGGAATCCTTGACCGGTTTGATTCAATGCTCTTTGTAGCCCCGTTAGTGACGATCTACCTTGTTCTCATCTTCACTGGACGTTAAGTCATGGGACATCACCACCATCATGGTCATCATGACCATGAACACCATGATCACCACCATCACGGGCACATACACGAGCATACCGACATCAAGCCGCTTCGTGTAGCGGTTGTTCTAACGGCCGCGGTGTTTGCTGTGCAGGTTGTTGGTGGCCTCGTCTCGGGCAGTCTTTCATTGCTCTCCGACGCTGGACACGTGCTCGTTGATCTGGCATCACTGCTGATTGCCTTCTTTGGTCTACGACTGGCTGCCAAGGCGCGCGAGCAACATGACATCCGATACACTTTCGGTCTGCGGCGCATCGAGATTCTGGCAGCGCTTACAAATGGATTTCTGCTGATCGGCATCTGCATCTACATTGTGATCGAAGCAATCCGCCGTATGGCAGGTGATGAGCACTCACATGTTGATTCAGAGATCATGCTCTACGTTGCCATCGTGGGTTTTTTTGCCAATGCCATCAGCGCCATGTATCTGCACAAGTCCGAGCATATCACCACGCGGAGTGCCTATCTGCATGTGATGACGGATCTAATGTCGAGTCTTGGTGTGATCATCGCAGCAGGCGTGATCGAGCTCACGGGATGGGAACTGATCGATCCGATCATATCCATTTTTATTGCGATCATCATTACACGCGGTGCCGTGCGCGTGATTCGTGAGTCTGGTGTTATCCTGATGGAATCGGCTCCGTTGAACATCTCGCCCCTTGATGTCAAAAGCGAGTTAATGTCGATTCCTGGTGTCAAGGATGTTCATGACGTGCACGTTTGGCAACTCACGATCCGTGAAAATGCGGCCTCGGTGCATGTAGTCAGCGCTAGGTCATCGGATGAGATTGTGCGAGAAGTGCGTGAAGTTCTGCGGAACAGATTTCAGTTGACGCACGTTACCGTGCAGGTAGAAAGTGAGCACTTGCACGCAAATGGAGAATGTGGAACATGCTAAAGCGTCTCGATCCTTGGATGTGGAGATTCGTCAGCGTCGTCGTCGCTGGCGCAGTACTTTCAATCGCGGCGGTGATCATGGAGATAGACCCGCTTCTACAGCTGGGGCGCGTGGTCATGACCATTGGTGGTGGTGCCATGTATTCCTGCTACGTTGCCGATAGATTTTTCGGCATGCAAGGCGCTAAGATGCTGCAGGGAGTTTTTCTTGCATGTTTTCTTCTCTTGCTCCTGATCTCGAGCGCCAGATTGTTTGGCGGATCTATCGCTCAGGATCTTGCCGTTGTCCAGCTCATTGGATACATGGGCCTAAGTATGCTTTATCCCGTTTCAATTTTCGGATTCTCTGGCCTCATGGCATCGAACTACATGCGTGTTCGCTCTGGGCGCATGCGCGGACTTCGCGAGCTTATGGCTGCAGCACTGGTGAGTCTCATGATGTACAGTGGTTTCTTCCACTGGTCTCCAGAGATCACATCACTGGTCTGCGCGGCTCTTGTTGTCGTTGTTGTAAGCTTCCATGAGAAGCAGTAACGTCACTGCCAATTCTCCGCGGAAAGGAAAGCCATGAAGACCTATTACGATCCAGCTGATTTACCAAAGTTTGGTACTATCTCGCAGCTCCAGCCAGAGTTGGCCGAAAAGTTCTTCGACTGGTATGGTGCGGTATTCGCCGAAGGAGCTCTCACGCAGCGTGAAAAGTCGCTGATTGCTCTTGCTGTCGCACATGCTGTGCAGTGTCCATATTGCATAGATGCCTATACCACAGATAGTATGCAGAAGGGCGCTACCGAACAGATGATGATGGAGGCCGTACATGTGTCGGCCGCGATTCGCGGCGGTGCATCCCTTGTGCACGGCGTGCAGATGATGAACAAGGTCAACGAAGTATCGATGTAACCACACCACGATGGCTCTTGCAACTACCAGCCTTATCCGACGCGGATCTGAGCTCTCCAACGTTGGTGTCCAACGTCAACTTCTGCAACAGGATGCAGCAGTGCTTTCCCTGCCGCAGTTTGATGAACAGCTCATGCACTCTGGAATCGGTGAGCTCCGTCCGCTTTCGCCGTCAATCTTGCAGATCAATCTTGGCAAGATGTGCAACCAGGCCTGCAAGCATTGTCACGTTGATGCCGGACCCGATCGAACCGAGATCATGTCTCGCGAGATCATGCAGCAGTGTCTCGATGCGCTCGATGCGAGCACCATCTCAACAGTAGATCTCACCGGTGGTGCGCCAGAGATGAATCCAGAGTTTCGCTGGTTTGTCGAGCAGCTTTCAGCACGTGGCGTAATGGTAATGGTGCGTTGCAATCTGACGATCATTGTTGCCAATCCGAAGTATCATGATCTGCCGCAGTTTTACGCTGAGCATGGTGTACATGTTGTCTCAAGCCTGCCGTTCTACGACGCGACGTATACGGATCGTCAGCGAGGGGGCGGCGTGTTCCACGACTCGATCAGAGCACTCAAAATGCTCAATGATGTGGGATACGGGATTGAAAACTCCGGGCTTCTTATAGACCTAGTCTACAATCCTGTTGGAGCATTGCTGCCCGGACCCCAGGCATCACTGGAGAAGGAGTTCAAGCGCAATCTTTCCGATAAGCACAACGTTGTCTTTAATAGTCTGCACTGCATAACGAACATGCCGATCTCGAGATTCCTTGAATTCTTGGTCAACTCAGGCAACTACGAGCGATACATGCGTACACTGGTCGATGCGTTTAACCCTGCGGCCGCGCATGGTGTAATGTGTCGAACCACCATATCGGTTGGATACGATGGACGTCTCTACGACTGTGACTTCAATCAGATGCTTGAGATGCCAGTTGCATCACGCGTCAAGCACATTGCTGAGTTCGACGAGGCGCAGATTACGTCGCGTATGATCGCTACAGACCGCCATTGTTTTGGCTGCACAGCAGGCTCGGGCTCTTCGTGTGGAGGGCAGCTGGCATGAGTGCGATCCATCGATGTGGCTGGTGTATGAAGGACGACCTCTACATGCACTATCACGATCACGAATGGGGCTTGCCATTACATGATGATCAGCTCTTGTTCGAGTTCCTCATTCTCGAAACAATGCAGGCGGGATTGAGCTGGCATACCGTTCTGAAGAAGCGTGAGAACTTTCGCGAGGCGTTCGCTGGTTTTCGGCCAGACGTGGTAGCGAGATTTACCGAGACCGACATCATCCGCTGTATGGCAGATCCTGGCATCATCCGCAATCAACAAAAGATTAGGGCTGCTGTGGCCAACGCGCAAGCGTTTCTTCGTGTTCAAGAGAGCCACGGCTCATTCGACGCATACATTTGGGATTTTGTGGATGGTCGGCCAACTATCAACGCATTCCATGAACTCAGTGATTTGCCTTCCAAGACGGATGTCTCTGATCGTCTCAGCAAGGACCTCAAACAGCGAGGATTCTCATTTGTTGGCAGCACTGTTGTCTACGCCCACATGCAGGCAACTGGCATGGTCAATGATCACCTAGTTTCGTGCTTCCGCTATCATGAGGTGCAACAGTGATTGAGGCTCTCTTCATCATCGCCGGAATCATTGGTATGGAGGCATTTACGACGGTGTTTCACCGCTATGTAATGCATGGTCCGCTCTGGCGCATTCATCACACGCATCATGCCCCTTCCAAGCATCCACTTGAACTAAACGATGTGTTTGTGCTCTTCTTCACAAGCATTGCTCTTGTGCTAATCGCTATCGGTTTGCCAGATGGACCTTCTGTCTTTTTTGGACTTGGTATCGCGGCGTATGGTATGTCGTACTTCGTGATGCACGACATGGTGATCCATAAGCGGTTTCTACGTCAGCCCCTTCCCACGAACAGATACCTGCAGGCGGTGTATAAGATGCATATGGCGCATCATAAACATGTTGGCAATGATACAGGAGAGGCCTACGGACTCTTCTTCGTGCCGCCAAAGTACTGGGGCAAGAGATCATGAGTCAGCCGCACGATGCGGTGGTGATCGTTGTCTGCAGGGCTCCTGAGAGGGGGCGAGTAAAGACCCGCCTTGCCAAGGACATTGGAGAGGAGCGTGCCTATCATGTGTATTCGATCATGATGGCAACGCTGTTTGCAAATCTCTCTAGAGGCTCTGGATATGAGGTGTGCGCATGTGTCGATGGCAACATAACCCTTGTCCAGGCCGGAACCGTTGGTCCAATCAAACAACACGGTGCGTCGCTCGGCGAGCGGATCATCAATGCCATGAAGGACTGCTCTTCGTATCCAGTGCAGATTGTTATCGGCTCCGACACGCCGAATATCACAGCCCAGATCGTGCAACAGGCGATCACAGGCCTCGACACTGCAGATGTTGTGATTGGTCCGGCACATGATGGAGGGTACTATCTCATCGGCATGAAGCAACTACATGAGGGGCTGTTTGAAGGCATCTCCTGGAGCACCGAACACGTGCTTGAGCAGACACTTGAGCGTGCGACATCAGCCGGACTCTCTGTTGTCCACCTGCCTGTGCTGCGCGATATCGACACAGTTGATGACCTTACTGCGGTAATGCCAGAGTTACTCTCGCAGTGATGCAGTAGATTCGCTCCATGCATGTTGTCATCATCGGTAATGGTGTTGCCGGAGTCACGGCCGCGCGCAAATTGCGTGAGCTCAGTGATTACGAAGTAACGATCGTATCAGGTGAAGCCCCTTACCATTTCTCGCGTCCCGCGATGATGTATGTGTCGCTCGGACAACTCGAGCGTGAGCACATCAAGCCCTATCGTGATGAAGAGTGGGATAGGATGGGCATACGGCTTGTGCATGATACATGTATGCACATCGATGCGCAGAGCAAGACCTGCAGTTTGGGCAGCGGAACAACCATGCAGGCTGATGCCATTGTGCTTGCAACGGGCGCAAAGCCACGATTACTTGAAGCATCGATTGCCTCGCATCGAACGGTGCTCACGTACTCCCGGCTGTCAGATATCGATGCACTTAACGTAGCCATACACAGCTGCAAGCGTGCGGCAGTTGTGGGAGGTGGTCTGATTGGCGCAGAGGTTACTGAGATACTATCATCCCGTGGTATTCCAACCACGTGGTTTATCCGTGAATCCGGAGTCTACAGGAGTCATCTTCCAGAAGAAGAGTCAGAGTTTCTCACAGATCATGTCCGAAGGCGCGGCATCGACGTGCGCATCAACACGGTCGTAGCATCCGATGATGTGCTAGGAGATGCCGATCTCGTTGTGGTTGCCATTGGCATGGAACCGAGCATGTCGTTAGCTGAGCAGGCAGGGATCACATGCACCTCTGGCATCGTCGTCAACGAAAAGTTCGAGACAAGCGCAATGGGGATCTTTGCCATTGGAGATTGTGCCCATCTACCCTGGGGGAATAGTCAAGGATGGTATGTTGGACGAGAGCATGGAGCAACACTTGCGGCAATGCTGACCGGGCAATCGTCGGAGTATTTGCCATCACTCTACTACAACAGTGCCAAGTTCTTTGATGTGGAATGGCAGGTCTACGGTACAGTTCCACGAGATGATGTCAACACGTTCTTGTGGATGGATTTGCAGCGGCCGCGTTGTCTGCGTATTGCGCACACCACAGATGGTTCGGTCGTTGGAGTGCATGCCTTGGGCATACGTCTTCGCCAAAGCATCTGCAACGAGTGGATCATGCAGGGTCGGGATGTGGACTATGTTCGACGAAACATTGGTGCTGCGTTGTTCGATCCACAGCTTTCAACAAGGGTGTGTCTATGACACCAATACAGATTGCGATACCCACCGAAGCTGTGAATTCTGCACCAATGTCATCATCGCTGCGCAACAGGGGATGGATGGCCTATGGGCTGGGCATCGTTCTAACATCGTTGTATGCCATTGTCTACTGGCGACCCGAAACGTTTGGTGCACCGCAGACAGTGTGGTTTTGGTACAGCGCAGTCTACACACTTGTGGTATGCATGTTTGGTGTCAAGAAGATCATTGACTATCGCAACGAGCGCTATCACATGCTACGCACGGTCTCGCTTGTTACAGTTCAACTGCTTCTCGCATTCATACTGCCGAACATGCTTCAGCACAGTGGACACGGCGAGTTCTACTTCAGCTACTTTTGGCCCTTGAAGCCCGAGTATCTTTTCCCATCAACGCTGCATCCACTCATCGACAGTCCAGATAGGCTTCGTGTCTTTATGGGATGGTGGAGTGTGATCATGCTTGTTGTTGCGACGCCCGTGCTTACTTACTTCTATGGCAAGCGCTGGTATTGCTCATGGGTCTGCGGATGCGGCGCATTGGCCGAGACAGCCGGGGATTCGTTCCGTCATCTCAGCAGCAAAGGCCCCTTATCGTGGACAATTGAACGGTGGACGATCTATCCAGTCTTGGTCATCATCATCGGAATCACTGCACTGTTATGGTATGTTGATGCCCATCCAGATCCAGCGTTGCAGCTATACGCTGATACAGCAAATCGCATCTATGGGTTTGTCATCGGTGGACTATTCTCGGGTGTCGTTGGAGTGGGTTTCTATCCGATTCTGGGTTCACGTGTATGGTGCCGATTTGGATGCCCCATGGCTGCGCTGCTTGGCATTCTGCAGAAGTATGCATCACGATTCCGCATTGAGACCAATCAAGGCCAGTGCATTTCTTGTGGTAACTGCAGTACCTATTGTGAGATGGGCATCGATGTCCGATCCTACGCCCAAGAGGGCAAGGAAATCAAACGCGCATCATGCGTAGGCTGCGGAGTATGTGTTAGCGTTTGCCCGAGGGGAGTTCTTCGCGCCTCTTAACGAACACCATACCACTGTTTGGCGTCTTGCTTCATCTGCACCAGCTCTGTTTTGAGCAGATACATCATGTGTCCGGCCTTGTAGTAGGACATCGATACGTTCTTGCGGAGCGACTCGGGCAGCCCCAGATGCGAGAATGTGTACTCTGTTCCGTAGAACGGTGTAGCCAGGTCGTAGTAACCGTTGAGCACCCACACACGAAGCGAAGGATTCATCTGGACGGCGTTGCGAAGACGAGGTCCGACGTTGAGGTACTCATTCTGAACATTGGAGTAATCCCATGGCCAGACGCGTCCGGTCAGCACTTCGTAGGGAAGTGTGGTCTTGACGCCAAGCTCACGAGTAAGATAGTCGTTGATACAGGTTGAAAAGCACCCGGCAATTGTTGGATGGTGCGATGGATCGCGCTCCATGGATTCACCCAGTCGGTCGGCGATCGTTCCAGTGTAGCGGCTATCAAAGCGACCGATTACTTGCCCCCTGTCGCGGAGTAGTTCTTGGCAGAAGCGAAAAATGATAGGGCGCAGGTCGGCCTTATCGAGATACTCCCGCGAAAGGCCTGTAAAGCGGGCGAGTTTCTCAATTGTAGATGTGCGCTCCTCCGGCGTCATCATCCACCCCTTCATCAGCATCTGTGTGTAGGTCGTGCTGGCAAAGACACGTGCAGATTCAACAACAGTCTCAAGGGGCATTGCCAGCAGGTCTGGCGGAAGGCGTTTGTGGTACCAGGCAGATGCGGTATAGGTTGGAAGGAACGTGGCAAATGGCAGGTCGTTGCCGTCGTTGAAGTCTATGGTCTGGAAGTTCAACACGGCACTTACGAGGATCACACCATTGAGGTACATGCCGTACTTTGACTGCACGTGTTCAGAGAGCGCGCTGGCGCGCGTTGTGCCGTATGACTCGCCTATCAAATACTTCGGTGAAGACCAGCGCTTGTTATCCGAAACCCAGCGGCGAATGAACTCTCCAACCGATTCGATATCCTGATTGTATCCGTGGAATTGCTTGGCAGATTTGTCATCGACGGCACGTGAGAAGCCCGTGCTCACCGGATCGATGAAGACCATGTCCGTCAGGTCGAGCCATGACTGGTCGTTGTCGACGAGTTTGTATGGTGGCGGCAGTGTCGTGCCGTCGTCGTTCATCAGTACACGGCGCGGGCCCAGTACGCCAAGATGCAACCAGACGCTTGAGGAGCCTGGCCCGCCATTAAACGAGAATGTCAGGGGGCGAGCGGATGCGTCAGTGACGCCACTTTTTGTGTAGGCAATGAAGAATACATTGGCACGAAGTGTCCCATCTTCCTGCACGAGTTTTAGGTGACCAACGGTCGTTTGATAGTCGATCTTATTTCCATCGATCGTGATGCTGTGATTCGTGGTCGTGGGCTCATGAATGATGGGAACAGCTGCCTTTTGCGGCTTTTCATCTTCACCGGCGTGCAGTGTTAGGCATTGGAGAACAATCAGCGATATGGTAAGCAGATGCTTCATAGGATTAGAGCCCACGTGTTGATTCTTCATGAATGTACTTCGCCACTTCTGTCATGCTGCCCGTCTCCCGGAATACGCGCAGCTGCCGGTCGGCTCCTGAACCCATCTCCATGATCTCATAGATGTACTCGACGTGCTGTCGTGATCCGAGATCGTCTACGACGTCATCAACGAAAAGCAGGAGCTCCTTGATAAGTTCGCGCGCAGGCATCTCGCGTTGACGTCCCCAGTCGATGAGCTTACCGTCAAGACCATAGCGAACAGCTCGCCACTTGTTCTCCATGAGAAGTGATCGGCGATACTCGCGGAACGAAAGGTTCTTTTCATAGAGCGAATAGAGTTTTGCCGCCACTGCCTGACAGATCGCAGCTATGGCAACGGTTTCTTCAATACGCATCGGCAGGTCGCAGATCCGCACTTCGAGTGTTGGGAAGAATGGATGCGGACGAATATCCCACCATATCTTCTTGGCATTGTCGATCGAACCGGTCTTCACGAGCAGGTTCACATAGTTCTGATACTCACCATAACTCGAGAAGAGGTCGGGAAGAGCCGTACGCGGAAAGCGTTCAAAGATCTTCGAACGGTAAGACTTTAAACCAGTATCAATTCCCTCCCAAAAGGGGGAATTCGTACTGATCGCCAGAATGTGCGGCATGAAATAGCGCATCTCATTCATGAGCTGTATCTGCACTTCGCGATTTTCGATGCCGATATGGACATGCATTCCGAAGATCAGAAGCGAACGTGCCAGCACCTGCATGTCTTCGACCAGGATCTTGTACCGCTCATCTGGGTAGATCTCTTGGTCTTCCCAGCGCGCAAACGGGTGGGTTGACGCTGCGCCAATACACAGGCCGTTCTGCTTGGCAAGGTTCGAAACGATGCCTCGAATCTTCTTGACCTCTGCGTAGGCCTCGGAGGCATTCTTGCAGATGCCCGTGCCGATCTCTAGCATCGATCCGTGCATTTCAGGTTTGATGTGCTCGTGGAGTACCTCTTGCCCCTTGCTCAAAAGCCCAAGCTCAACGTGTGACTGAAGGTCATACGTGGTTGGGTTGAGCACCATGTACTCTTCTTCGATTCCCAGCGTAAAGCTCGGTCGCTCATAGGGATTCGACGGGTCGAACAGTACTCCGACGTCTTCAGATGCCATAGGAATTCTCGTGTTACAACTTCTCGAAGATAGCCACAACGCTTGCCCACTGCAACGATTCGGCGGGTTGTTCGTCGTATACTTGCGATATGGCAGAATTCAGCATAGAAGGTAACGGTAGAATCGAGCGAACGGCCATTTATTTCAATGGGCAGCAGCTTGATGGGGTGCGTGAGGTGTTTGTGAACATCAGCGAAGATGGTGAGTTCGATGTCCTACTCATGTACATTGGAATAGATGGTCAGCCCTACACCAAGAACGTCTTTACCGACTACCTTGACAATGTCAAGACGGAACCGGCCGGTTTTACCGACGAAGAGGCGCAGACGCTCAATCTTCTCACAATCGTCAGTGACGGCAGTCTCGATTCGACGGTTGTTGCGCGCAACAACGAAGAGCAGTTCGGCGTTGTGCGTTTGTATGTCCACATCAAGGCCCCATCTGTTCAGGATGGTAAGGGGCTTCGCAGCTGGTTTGGTGGTGCAAAGAGCATCCCAGAACGAGCTGAATTCGTAGCTGAGATTACATATCGGGAAGACGACGGACAACTGACAACTGAAGGTGTGTTTTAACATGAAACGTATACTAGCGATTGCCGCATTCATCATTGCAGTAGCTGCGTGGGTAGCTCCACTTGACGCTCTTGCGCAACGCCGCGGGGGGTCCTTTGGGGGGAGCCGCGGAGGCAGCAGGAGTTTTGGTCGTAGTTACGGAAACAGCTCGAGGTCTTTCGGGGGAACACGATCAGCACCGAATCGGCCTTCCGCGAATTCGAACCGCAGCTCCGGATACAACGCGCCAAGCGCGCGCAACTCGTTCGGTGGAACGCGAATGAACAGGCCAGCGGACTACACAGGACGCTACGGCGTTCCTCGTGCAACCGAGCGACGTTCCTTTGCTGGCGCAAACGGAACACGGAACAATTATGTCGTCAACAGATACGGCGGCATGGGCGACGGTTTCATGATGGGCTATATGCTTGGCAGTATCCCATGGTACTGGTCAATGCCATTCCACCCAGCGTTCTATTTCTCTCGTCCACACACCGTCGTCAACACAGACGGCACCACAGGCGTCTACCCTGGTACATTCCAATGGGGTACACTGCTAATCACGTTGCTCGTGATTGGTGGCATTGCCTTTGTTGTCTATACGTGGGTCAAAAACAAGCGTCGTCGTCTAGGATATGCAGGAGCATATCAGCCAGACGACGACGGAAGTAAGAGTTCGTTTATGTAAGAAACAACAAAGGGGCTTGCGAGCCCCTTTGTTGTTTCTGTTATCGTGTGATTTCGATCGGCATTGTGCGTATTGCCAATCCGTGCATCAGGATCAACTGATAACGTCCGGATGGGACGTCGTCGAGCGGCACTGTTGCAGTGCCCGGCTCGACCTGTGTACTGAACAACACACGTCCGTCGAGGCTGATGAGCCGTAGCGTCGAGGAAGCGCCAACCATTACAGTGATGCGAGAAACGGCTGGATTAGGCCATACCTGAACGCTGCCGAGCGCAAGCTGATCCTCATGAACCGACGTAGGAATTCTCACATTTGCAGTTAGCGGCAACTCGATCATTGCTGGAGTACCATTTGAAGTAACGCGCAGCACCGCTCTGTAGGCGCCGGTATCCGAAGACGTGCAGCGCAATGGGATCGTGATGGTGCTGCCAGCAAGGACTGCTGTCTTTGGTGGTGTTGTGATTGTAAATGCTGATGCAGGTGTTTGTCCCTGTGCAACGATGTCGAACGAGCTGATGGTGAGATCAGACGTGCCGCTGTTGCGAACTGTGGCCGTACGTGTACGGTTCTGTCCGGGCTCCATGTTGCCGAATGCGACCTCAGTGGTTGTAAACGATGGTAGCTTCGGCCCATTGATGCCAGCATACCGATACTGAAGTAGTCCTACCTCTTCGCCCGCGAAGACCACAGACGGCCTGCTGATCACGTTTGCAGCAGCTGCGCGCACGCCGGAAACTGGCTTGCTGAGAACTGGAGTCCAATCCTGCCCGCTGTTGTCAGAGGCAAATACCTCTCCCTTGTTGCAGATGAGAAGGTGGTGCCCCGGATTGGCTGCGACCATCGTCGGAGTTACACCCCACGTATCAATATCAACCACGACGGCCTTCCAGTTCAGTCCGCCATTAGCGGAGTATGCAGTGCGATAAGGGGCATCATTGGCACTGCTTGTGCGATACAGCAGCACGCCATTTGTACTGTCGCGGAAGGCGATCGAGATGATCCGGGCTCCGGACACCCCGAGGGAACCCTGCGCCCATGTCTGACCCTTGTTCAGCGAGTAGATCACCCGTCCTGTCGATGTTCCGAACCATATGGCGTCTCCCCATGATGTGACGCTTCCGGGAACAATCGTTTCATTGGTCGTTGAGATCGGCGAGCCCGTTGCCTGCGCCCATGCACCACCACCATTGGTCGTGCGTCCGATTCCGAACTTTCCAGAGACTGGGTTGCCGACGACGATGCCAGACGTGGCATCAAACATCACAATGCCTGCAACGGAGGTTGCATAGGCACTGATGTCTGTTGTTGACCATGATCCGCCACCGTTCGTTGAGCGAGAAACAGATGACTTACCAGCATTCTGTCCGCCGATCACAAGTTGATTCGCATTCACAGCATCAAGTGCTGATGCAGTGAATGGTGGACTCACCAAGCCGCCATTTGCTCCAACTGCGCGCAGGATCGCGCGCTGTCCAAGGTATTGCCCGGCAGCATACAATGACCCATCATCGGTGTAGTCAATCTTGTCCCACGTAGCGCCCGGAATTGAGGCGATCATCGAGAAGGTATTCGATGTTGACAGGTCAACGGGGACTTCGACCACCTCATAGCTGGAGTAGGTGCCGCTGCTGATGGCGAGCGCGATACGTACTGAATGTGCATACCACGGGAATCGCTGATCAAGCTGAATGTCGAGCGAAGCTTGGCCTTCAGCATTCCGTGCAATGTTGCCAACAGAAATCGCACTGGTCGTGAACTGCTTCACTTGTGCGTCGAGCAATGTAGGTGTGATCATGACATTCGCTGCATCAGCAAGGACGTTTCGTAAGGTGATGCGGATGGTCGTACGGTTGTAGTCTGTGATCTTGCCAGTTGCCGAACCGCCGATTGTGGCAGACTTCAGCATGAGGCCTGGCATCCTTGTGCCAGAGGTAAACGAGGCGTTTGTGGTTAGCGCGCGTTCA